>JBLGCF010000001.1:0-44921 GCA_047617145.1 Thalassomonas sp.
ATCGTTTCTGGATAAAACGGCAGGCAGAATGAAACAGATTATAGCATACATATTACTCTTTTTGGGTTTTGTAAGTAATTTACAAGCTCAAATGGCTATGGATACCATTAGGCTACCTGAAGTAAAGTTAGAACATAACCGTTTGCAAACGCATTCCATAGGTACACACCTAGTAATACTTACTCCTGAGCTAACAGGAGAGTCCTCAAGCCAAAAACTATCCGATTGCTTAGTCAATAATTCCTCTGTTTATATAAAGCAATATGGTGCCTTGGCAACCCCCACTTTTAGGGGTACATCCAGCTCACATACTTTAGTGCTTTGGAACGGGATTCCTCTTAATTCCATTGTCAATGGCCTATTGGATTTTTCCATTACTCCCGTATATGGTTTTGAAAAGATAGCTATCGTACATGGTGGAGATGCTTCCGTGTTTGGTTCGGGTGCTATGGGTGGGAGTATTCACCTTAACTCCATTCCTGATTTTAAGAATCAAAAGGAAATAAAATTAACAAGCGAACAAGGAAGTTATGGGTTGTTAAGCCAAGGGATAAGCCTAAAGCACAGTACGAATAAATTGGCGTTTAATCTGTCGCTTACATCCCTAGCGGATGAAAATAGTTTTACCTATACTAATACCACACAAAGGGGGCATCCAACATTAGTGAATGACTATGGAAAGATAGAGTCAAAATCAGGGAAAGTAAACCTTGCCTACAAATACGATAGTACAACAAAATTTGCAGTCGCCTACTGGAGTTCAGCTAATGATAGGGAAGTGCCGCAAAATATGACAACTCCTTTTTCGGATGCAAAACAGTACGACAAAACAAACAACTTACTCCTTAGTGCTACTCATTTTTTTACAGATGGAGTAATCACTTTGAAAAGGGCTTTCCTTGAAGAGGATTTTCGCTATACCGAGCACCTAAAAAATATTGATAGCCAGTACCTAACTAATAGCAATATCACGGATGTGGATGTTAAGATAAACAAGGGTGGCTTCCTTTATAACCTAGGAGGGAACTTTACAAAACAGTCCGTAATTAATAATAATTATAGGGATAGCAGGCAGCTGGAAAAGCAAAGTGCTATCTTTTCATCCGTGCAGTACAATTATGATTTCCTGAGTATGAATACAGTATTGCGTAAGCAATGGCAAACTACTTTTGAAGTGCCGCTTGTTCCTAGTCTGGCATTTTCTGCTGACATCACTAAACAGCTTAGTATTCGTTTTAAATACAATAGGAATTTCCGTTCTCCTACCTTTAATGATAGATTTTGGGTAGGAGCAGGGGCAAATGGAAATCCTGATTTAACTCCTGAAGATGCATGGAACAAAGAGTTTGGTTTTGATATCAATACTCCCCATTTCAAGTTTAAAGCTACTGCCTACAATTTGGATATTTCGGATATGATACTCTGGCAACAAGTGGATAATGGCAGTTGGATGCCTAACAACATTAAGCAAGTATGGAGCAGAGGGCTAGAGACAAGTTTGAAAGTCCACACAAAAAACTTAAGCATTATTGGGAATTATGCATTTACCAAATCCACCAATGAAATAGCAACCAATCCTTTGGATATTTCAGTAGGTAAGCAGCTGAGGTATGTTCCTTTACATAAGGGGGGTGTTGCCTTTATGGTAAAGGAGGATGACTTTACCTTTACAGTAAATCAGAATTATACTGGGCAGGTTATTACTTCTCATGGTGCTTTGGAAAACAAGACTTTACCTTACTTTATCTTAACCGATATTGCTATTACCTATTCTCCTGACTTTATTCCTGTAAGCATTGAGGGTAAGGTTAAAAACCTAATGGATAAAAGCTATACTACTTATCAGAATTACCCTAACCCAGGGCGAGAATTAGTATTAACACTAAATTATACAATTAACTAAATTAAAACAAAAACAAATATAAAGATGAATGTAAGAAAAATCGGAATGCTAGCAATGGTAATTACTGTTATGTCTTCTTGTAAAAAAGACAATCCTATTGATGATGCAGGGGTAGTTGTTCCTGGAGATTATGAAAATGGTTATTTTGTAACTAATGAAGGGAGTTTTACAGATGGTATTGGTTCTATTTCTTTTGTAACTGATGAGGGAATAGTAGAAAATGATGTATTTGCATCCGTAAACTCTTTTCCTTTGGGTAGTGTAGTTCAGTCCATGAATATTATTGGTAATAATGCATACA
Organism: Thalassomonas sp.; assembly: GCA_047617145.1. GTDB lineage: Bacteria > Bacteroidota > Bacteroidia > Flavobacteriales > BACL11 > UWMA-0277. The sequence continues at coordinate 2,205 of JBLGCF010000001.1, forward strand.
TTGTAGTAAATAATTCTGCTAAAATTGAAGTTGCTTCTGTTGCTGACATGAAATCAGTTACTACTATTGATGTTGTCTCTCCTAGATATATTGCTAAGGTTTCTGCTGCTAAGGCTTATGTTACGGATTGGGGAATTAATGGGGTACAGGTTATTGATTTAACAACAAATACAGTTTCAACTACTATTGCTTGTGGTGCAGGTACTGAAGGGATTGCAGTAAGTAATGGTTTTGCTTATGTGTGTAATGTTGGTGCCTGGGGATTAGATTCTACTGTTACTATCATAAATACTACTACTGATGCTGTAGTTACTACTTTAACGGTTGGTGATAAACCAAACTCTGCAGTAGTGGATGCAAATGGTGCTGTTTGGGTGCTTACAGGTGGATATACTGAGTATGATGCTGCTTGGAATGTAGTTTCAGAAACTTCCGGTAACCTTGTTAAAATAGTAGATAATATTATTGAAGCTACTTTTGCTTTTGCTGTAGGTAATCATCCTGAGGATTTAGTAATTAATGATGCAGGGAATACTTTGTTTTTCAGTAATGGTGCTGTTTATGCTTTTGATATTACTGCTACAGAATTGTCAACTACTGCTTTAATCAACAAGAGCTTTTATGGTTTAGGTTGTTCTAACGGTTACATTTATGGTACTGATGCTGTGGATTATGTTCAAAGTGGCTGGTCATTCAGATATACTGAGAATGGCTCATTAGTAGATTCAGTACAAGTAGGTGTTATTCCAGGAGGATATTGTTTCAACTAATTGGGTAAATAAGATTAAAAGAAGTAAAGGGAGGCAATTGCCTCCCTTTTTTTATATTTGCTAAAAATTTATCACATGAAATTAATTAACTGTTTACTTATTGCTTTGGTTTTTATTTCTTCTTGTAAAGAAGATACTGAGCCTGCACCTTCATTCGCAAAAGATTATGGAGAAGGTCTCTATATTTCTACTGACAATGGTGTTAGTTTCTATAAAGATGGTGTAACTAAGAATAAAATTTTTAAAGAGGTAAATGGCATTGTACTTAATAATGTAAATAGGATAAAGTTTCAAGGAACAAAAGCTTTTATCGCAACTGAAAAAAGTCTTTTTTCTGCTAATGTTGAAACTTTTGAAATTAAAGGTGAAGCAGGGGGATTTATGAATCTTGTTGATTTTGATTTTGTTGCTATGGGGCGAATTTTTGCAGTTGATAAAGATGATGCTAAAGTTAAAGTTGTTGATATGGATCGCATGGAAATTACATCTGATGTTGAAACAGGAGACAGCACTAAACCTGTTTTTATTGTAACAGAATGGTATCGTTCATTTATTATGAATGGTGGGGCAGTTGCTGATTCTTTAAAAGATTCAACTATTGTAGCTATTGATTATAGAGATGAGTTGGTTCCTTTTGCAAATATGATGGGTAGTCTGCATATTGGTGATAATCCTAATTCTGCAGTTATTGCTAATGGATTAAAGGTGCTTTGTAAAGGAATTTACGATACTAATGGTGTGGTAGTTAAAACTGAAGCTACTTTGGTGTCGATAGATCCTTGGGATATGAGTGTTACTTCAAGTCAAACTCTAATAGGGATTTATAATGCAAATAATTTAATTTCAGATGATAATAATACTTGTTATTTTACAGCTGAAGGTGGGGTGTATAGCATGTCAAACTATGGAACAGGAGTTGCTCCTGTTTTAGGTGTAGTTTCTGATGTTTTATGCTTCCAAGATGAAAGGTATTCAGTTTACAATCCAGCTGACTCAACTAATTACTATTATAACAGAAACATACTATATGTTAATGATGCTGAAGGTAGTAAAAATACAGTTTATAAATACAATTTAGATACAAGCTCGTATATGGATACCATTGTAGTTGATGGAGCTGTAAATGACATTAACTTCTACTAAATGAAGTACTTACAAGTAAAGTTTATAAGAAGAATATATATTATATTCTCTATTTTACTTGGTATTTTTACTCCTCTGTTTTGTTGGTATAAAATACCTGATTTTAATCCCATTAACAAACCACTATCTCATTTTGGAGTGCTAGAGCCTACTTTCCTGCTTTGGAATACAACATTAGTGTTTTTGGCTATTGGTATCTTCTGGAATGCTTACACTTCCCTCCGATTTTATTTTAAAAAAAGAAGGTTACGATACCCTTTAAAATTGATGTTAATTTCAGCAAGTGTATCCTTAGTGCTTACTGCTAGTATATCAATGGACAATGAATTTTATCATCAAATATCGGCAGTGCTATTTTTCTTTAGTTATAATATGTTTGTGTTTTGCTTTGGTCTGTTTCGCTCTCTGAAATATATAAGGAGAGGGATGTTCTCACTTTTTATAGGGGTAGCAATGTTATTTTCAACCTTACTATTATTACCTTTTCCTTCTTATGGTGTTTTTGAGGTTGTCTATTTTGCGCTAATCTTAATTTGGAATATCTACTTTTTATTTACTAGAATGAAGGAAGAAGGCGCAAAAAGTAATAGAAAGGGAATTTTAAAGTTCTTTCATTAATTCAGAGTATAAAGCTACCATTGCTTTAATATCTGCTTTATGCACCTTTTCATTTGGCGAGTGCACATGATCCTCAGGTGCACCAACAAAACACCAATCCCAAGGATAATTACTTTTTTGCAATTCGTTCCCATCACTGCCTCCTGCATCTTCTACCTCTAACTGAAAAGGAATTCCTGATTCCTTAGCAATAGCTACTACTTTATTTATGTACGATTTTCTGGGTATTCCGCTATCTCTTAATGAAATCGCACAACCTTTTCCGTGCTGTACACCTTTGGTAACCCAAGTGATGTCAGAAATCAGGGCTTGCATAACTCCATATTCCTCCTGAATAAATTTCCCTAAATATCCTGCTGTTCCTCCTCCGTGTTCTTCCCATGATGAGAATACTATTATTCCATTTTCTAGTGTTTTTGCTACCTCTAAGGAGTTCCAAACTCCTAATCGGTTATCCATATAGCAACTCTGTACATAATCATCTGTATCTCTAAAATCTACCTTAAAAGTAAGTGATGTTCCTCTATCAATTTCTCTATTAAAATCAATAAACATTACCTCTTTTCTCTTGATGATTTTTCCTTCTACTTTTCCTTTGCTATCTTCTCCAACCAATACAATTCCTTTAGTAGTTACTGGCCCTCCAATTTTCACAATTTCATTGTCATATTTTACCGTAAAACCAATAGAGTCCAAATGAGCGAAAATGGCTGTTCTTGGTTTTCCGAAAACTAATATTAAATTATCTTGAAATCCATGACCGTGGTGCAAGGTTGGTTGTGTTTTCCAACTACTTTGATTTTCACTTATATAACTTAATAAAAATTCTTTCATTGCTGATTCTTCTCCTGCAGGAGCGTGAATTTCACATATTTTTTTTAGTAATTTCATTATATCGTTTTAATATTATCTATTCTTAATTCATGGTTTTTCTTAAAAGTGTCCACCACATCATTTGCCTTGCTTTTTGGGACTGCAAATATAAGTTTACAATCTATTTGGAAGTCAGTATTTACAACTTCTAAATCATATTCTTTTATGAGTCGCATTACATCATTCATTTGTGGGTATTTGAAACTTACTTTATACTGTTCTTTTATAGTTTTTGTAATAATAGTTGCTTCTAGTATCGCTTCAGCAGCTGCAGTTTTGTACGATCGTATTAATCCTGGAACTCCTAGTTTTACTCCTCCAAAATAACGAACTACTACTATGAGTATATTGGTTAAATTGTTGGATAGTATTTGTCCTAAAATGGGTTTTCCTGCAGTAGAGGAGGGCTCTCCATCATCATTGGCTCTTTGTGCTGATTTGTCAGGGTTAAGAATGTAGGCATAACAATGATGACGAGCAGAATGTTCTAATTTCCTTACTTCTTCAAGTTTATCTTTTACATCTTGTTCAGAATAAACAGGATAGGAGTAGGCAATAAATTTACTTCCTTTTTCTTTGTAAATTCCTGTGGTGTGGTTTTTAACCTCTTTGTATTTATCTTCAATTATCAAAAGGAAAAGATATAAATAGCGCAAAGAGAAAGTAAAATCCCAATCCAATTTCGTTTACTGAGTTTTTCCTTGAAAAGAAATAATCCTATTAGTGATGAACTTACCACAACTCCCATACTTACCAATGGAAAAACAATAGAACTTTCCATATTTCCAAGTGCTTTTAAAAAGAAAACTAGAGAGAAAAAGTTTGGAACTCCAAATACTATTCCCCAAAATACACTTTTTAACTGCAATGAATTCTTCTTGTTAAATGACTTCCCTGTTAGGATTAATATTCCACTAACAGTTGCCATAAAAAAAAGGACCATAAAAAACAAATACCCTCCTTCATTAGGGAACTTTTGGGCAAAGTCATTAAAAATAGAATCGGAAAGTCCTTGTCCTATAAAAACCAATAGGATTAACCATAAATATTTTTTATCAAAACTAAGTTTCCCTGCTTTTGTAGAGGATAAATAAATACCTGCAAGAGCTAAGAAAAATGCAATTCCTTTTAATGTATCAAAGATGTTTTCTTCAGGATATAAAATAAGTGCTGCACAAACAGGAATAATTAAGGACATCTTATTTGCTACTGTCGTAACTGCTATTCCTACTTTCTGTATTCCGTATGCGTAAAAATTAAAGACAATAATGAAAAGTGTTCCAATAATTATTGCGTGATATATCCAATCAGAATTTAAAACTATATCTAGTGATATCTCTTGTTCTAAAAAGAGATAAGAGCAAACTCCTGCAGTAATATAATTGATAATTAAAGCCTGCAAATTATCTACATTGTATTTTTCGAACATTTTAAATACAATAATTAAAACATTGAAAAGGAGTATGGTATAGATGATGTTACTCATTTGTAATAATCTCTAATTTATCTCCTCTAATGTTTGATTCGGTAACAATTTTCCCTTTAATAGTTGGTGCTTTTACGCCATCTGCTAACTCTTTATTGGTAGTAAATATTCTTGCTTCATTCCACATATTTACATCAATAAAGGATTGTAATGTTTTACTTCCCCCTTCAATTATTAATGACTGAATATTTTGTTTATGTAATTCATGTAAAATACTTTCAGTCAAATTGTTAAAGTTAATTTTAATGAAATTATTTGTCTCTATTTTTTCTGACTTGATACTGTTAAAAATAAGGGTTTGGGCTTCAGAATTAAATAGACTTAATTCTTTAGAAAGTTTCAAATCCCTATCAATTACTATGCGTGTAGGGTTGTTTCCTTTAACTTCTCTAACGGTAAGAGAAGGGTTGTCTTTTTCAGCTGTAATTCTCCCTACTAAAATGGCATCTTCTTCTGCTCTCCATTGGTGTACTAATTCCTTTGATTCACTAGAAGTCATCCAAAAAGGTTCGTTCTGGTTGTTGGGTGCAATAAATCCATCTTTACTTTCCGCCCATTTCAATATGATATAAGGTCTTTTCTTTTCCTGAAAAGTAAAGAAGCGTTTGTTTAGTTCTCTGCTTTCTTTTTCTAGAATACCAACAATAACTTCAATTCCTTCATTTTCCATTTTCTCTATTCCTTTTCCTGAAACTTCAGAAAAAGTATCTATACAGCCAATAACTACTTTGGGTATTTTGTGTTCAATTATTAGGTTGGAACAAGGGGGTGTTTTTCCGAAATGAGCACAAGGTTCCAGGTTAACATAAAGGGTAGATTTAGATAATAAACTTTTATCTTTTACACTAGCAATTGCATTTACTTCAGCATGTGCTTTTCCATAATTTTCATGATAGCCTTCTCCAATTATTTTCCCTTGATAAACAATAACTGAGCCCACCATAGGGTTTGGAGATACAGAGCCCATTGCTTTGCTGGCCAACTCAATACATCTTTTCATAAAAATCTCCCCATTTTGCATGGCTCAAAAATAGCCAAATTATTACATTTGTCCTGTGGAAAAAGTCAGCAATATTATACCGTATTTTATTAAGCAACTGAGTGGCATTGCTAATGAGCGTGAAATTATTTCTTGGGGGTATATTAGTATTGAACATTGTTTAGGCTTTAATCGGTCGGACTGTATAATTCACTCCAACAAGGAAATTACTTCTGAAACATCAGATAGTCTTAAGCAGATTACTACCCATTTAAAAGCTAATAAACCTCTGCAATACATTCTTGGAAATGCAGATTTTTATGGATTACAATTTAAGGTAAATGAATATACCTTAATCCCAAGACCAGAAACAGAAGAATTAGTGAGTTGGATTTTAGAACATGAATTTTTCTCTCTTTTGGATATAGGAACAGGAACAGGCTGTATTCCTATAAGCATTACTAAAAATAAAAATGTGCAATCTACTGCTATTGATATTTCAGAAAATGCATTGCTTCTGGCTAAAGAAAATGCAAGAATAAATAGAGTAGAAGTCAATTTTTTAAAGCAAGATATTTTTATAACTACTACTTTACCAAAAGTGGATTTAATTGTAAGTAATCCTCCTTATATACTAGATGAGGAAAAAGAATTAATGCTCGATAATGTTATGGATAACGAACCGCATTTAGCTCTTTTTGTTCCTGATAATAATCCTTTATTATTTTATAAAAAGATAGCAGAACTTGCTTTTGTGAATTTGCCAGAAAATGGATTGTTATTCTTTGAAATTAATGAGCAATTTGGAAATGAAACAATAGATATGCTAACCAAAATTGGTTTTGTTGATATTGAGTTGAAAAAAGACATAAACGATAAGGATAGAATGCTAAAAGCTATAAAGAAATAGTTATTTTTGAGAAAGAAAAATCAGTATAAAATGATAACAAAACAAGAAGTTTTAAAGGCGCAAAAAAAGTGGTCGGATGGATTACTTAAAATTGTAGAGAAACATCAAAATAATAAAGACTATACTTTAGAAGCGTCTAATTTTATTGATGAAGTTTATGCTTATAATTCAGGAGAGGTTCTCTTTAAACCCACATTGGCTACTGATGTTCAGTTTAGGCTAAATAAAGTTGCTGCACTTTCCTATTTTGTAGGTGGTAATTCTGATTTTAAAGAGGATAAAGGCTTTGCTTTAAAGGGATGGACTGCTGTAAGGTGGGAAAACTCAGCCATAAAACTGGAGGGAGATATTGCTTTTGCAATGGGAAATTACTATTTTAAAAATAAGGATAGAGAACTTAAAGTTGAGTTCTCATTTTCCTATAAAAAAGAGGGTAATTACCTTAAAATAATCCTGCACGATTCTCATTTTCCCTTTAAAAAATAGATGAACGATAAGGAAAAAATAGATTTTCTTAGAAAAGAGTTGGCTGAGCATAATCATGCGTATTATGTGTTGGATACTCCTGTTGTTTCTGATTTTGAGTTTGATAAATTATTTGCTGAATTACAACAGTTAGAAAATAATAACCCTAGTTTATTTGATGCTAATTCGCCAATACAAAGGGTAGGAGGTGATGTTCTGGATGGCTTTAAAACTGTGCAGCATAAATACAGAATGCTTTCCCTTGGGAATACTTATTCTGCTGAAGATTTGCATGATTTTGACACAAGGCTTAATAAATTAACAGATGATGATTTTGAGTATGTATGTGAGCTTAAATATGATGGTGTTTCTATTAGTTTAACGTATGAAAACGGAGTGTTAATACAAGCCTTAACTAGAGGTGATGGTACTCAAGGAGATGATGTTACGGCAAATGTAAAAACAATAAAAAGTATTCCTTTGAGGCTAAAAGGAGATTTCCCAGAAAATTTTGAAATAAGAGGAGAGATATTTTTACCTATTGCAGGTTTAGTTACAATGAATAAAGAAAGAGTTAAGAAAGGTTTAGAGCCTTATGCCAATCCTAGAAATACTGCTTCAGGAAGCTTAAAGTTACTGGATACAAAAGAAGTCGCTAAACGCCCTTTGGATTGTTATTTGTATTATTTGATTGGTGATACCTTGCCAAGTAATAATCATTATGAAAACTTACAGAGGGCAAAAGAGTGGGGCTTTAAAATTCCAACAGAAATTGAGCAAAACACTACTATTGATGATGTGTTGAAATTCATTAATAAATGGGATACAAAAAGACATGATTTGCCTTATGAAATTGATGGAATTGTTATCAAAGTAAATAACATTAACCTTCAAGAGGAAATGGGTTTTACAGCCAAGTCACCAAGGTGGGCAATTTCTTATAAATTTAAGACCGAACAAGTTTCAACTATCTTAAATAAAATTACTTATCAAGTAGGGCGTACAGGAGCAATTACTCCTGTTGCAAACTTAGCACCTGTGCAATTAGCAGGCACAACTGTAAAGCGCGCATCACTGCATAATGCTGATCAAATTGCAAAATTGGATATTCGTGAAGGCGATACCGTATTTGTAGAAAAAGGAGGGGAGATTATTCCAAAAGTAGTAGGAGTAGAGCTAAAAAATAGGGATTTATTTTCTCAGCCAACCGCTTATATTACTAACTGCCCTTCTTGTGCTACTGAATTGGTACGTAAAGATGGAGATGTAAAGCATTATTGTCCAAATAAGGAGAGTTGTCCTCCACAGATAAAAGGTAAGTTTGAGCATTTTATTAGCCGTAAAGCCATGAATATTGATGGGCTTGGTGGAGAGACAATTGAACTCTTTATTCAGGAAGGATTGATTTCAGAGATTTCTGATTTATATCTTTTAGAAAAAGAAGATGTTTTGCCCTTAGAGAGAATGGCGGAAAAATCAGTAGATAACCTTTTACTAGCAATAGAAGCTTCAAGAAATATTCCTTTTGAAAGGGTATTATTCGGACTTGGAATAAGATATGTTGGAGAGACAGTAGCAAAAGTATTGGCGAAACACTTTAAAACGATTGAAGCTATAATCATTGCAGATATAGAAACCTTAATTGCAGTAGATGAAATAGGAGATAAGATTACTGAAAGTGTTGTGTTGTATTTTTCAAAACAAAAAAATATTGATTTAGTAACTGCACTTAAAAACTCAGGATTACAATTTGTATCTGTAATTAAAGATACCAGAAAATCAGAACACTTAAGAGGAATGAAAATTGTTGTTTCAGGAGTGTTTGAAAAATATAGTAGGGCTGAGCTTAAAAAAATGATAGAAGAACACGGAGGCAAAAATGTAGGTTCTATTTCAAAAAGCACTACTTTTGTTTTAGCAGGAGATAGTATGGGGCCAAGCAAAAAAGAGAAAGCAGAAAATTTAGGGATAACTCTAGTAGATGAAGATGAATTTTTAGCAAAAATTAGTTAATGCAATTTATAGAAAATACAAAACAAAAGATTGGGCAATGGGTTTTTCAGAGAGATTTAAAAGCCAATAAGCGCTTAAAAGAGGTATGTAATTTGGATGCTGCAAATTCAATAGGGATTTTGTATGATGCTACTTCCGAAAAGCAAATAAAACAAGTAAAACCTTTTGTGGACTACTTTTTCAATTTGAAGAAGGATGTTAAGGCATTGGGCTTTGTGAATGCTAAGGAATTATCCTTTCATCATACCCCTAAATTACAATACGATTTTTTTTATCAAAAGGACCTAAACTGGTATTACAAACCACAGAATTATATCATTGATAATTTTGTAAAAAAGGAGTATGATATTTTGATTAATCTCTGTGATAGTAGCTGTATTCCTATCAAATATTTAGTGGCAAGTTCTATTGCACATTTTAAGATTGGGCAACATGAAGAAGGATATGAAATCTATGATTTAATGATTGCCTTGAAAGAAGATAAAAGTATGGATAAACTCATGCATGAAATAAAGCATTACATCAATTTAATAAATAAATAATATGGAGAAAATTAAAGGAACTGGAGTGGCGCTTATTACGCCTTTTAATGAAGATTTGAGTGTAGATTATATTGGTCTTAAAAAGCTAATCAATCATCAAATTGAGGGCGGGATTGATTATTTAGTATTGATGGGTACAACTGGTGAAAGTGCAGTTTTATCAAAAGTTGAAAAGCAAGAAGTAATTGCATTTTGTAAGAAAATAAATGCAGAAAAACTACCTATCATATTGGGGATTGGAGGTAACAATACTTTGGCCTTAGTTGAGGAAATTAAAAATACTGATTTTACAGGTGTTGATGCAGTGCTTTCTGTTTCTCCTGCCTATAATAAACCTACGCAAGAGGGGATTTATCAGCATTATAAACTGATTGCAGATGTTTGTCCTTTACCGATTATATTGTACAATGTTCCTGGCCGTACCGCAAGCAATATGGAGGTTGAAACTACTTTGCGCTTGGCAAATGATTTTGATAATATTGTTGCAGTAAAAGAGGCTTCAGGCGATATGGATCAAATAATGAAAATTATTAAAAATAAACCTAGTGATTTTGTAGTACTTTCAGGAGATGATGGACTTACTTTGCCTATGATTTATATGGGAGCAGAGGGCGTAATTTCTGTTATTGGGCAATCGCACCCAAAGGAGTATTCTAATATGGTTTCTTTTGGAATGTCAGGGAATAAGAAAATTGCCAATCAATTGCATTATGAATTATATGATTTTTACGGACCATTATATGCTGAAGGAAATCCTGCAGGAGTAAAAGCCTGTTTGGAATTATTAGGGATTTGTAAAACAGTTGTTCGTCCGCCATTAGTTGAAGCAAGTGATACAATTAAAAATCAATTAAAAACATTGTTAAACTAATGAAAAATCTAATTCTATTAATTATGGCAATATTTACCTTTAGTACTAGTAATGCACAAGAATCAATTTATGATGTAGCAATCAATGATATTAGCGGTAATCCTATCGATTTAAACACCTTTAAGGGCAAACATATCTTATTTGTTAATGTGGCTTCAGAGTGTGGGTTTACGCCACAATACGCAGGATTGGAAGAGTTACATCAGCAGTTTAAAGAAGGTTTAGTTGTGATTGGTTTACCTTGCAATCAGTTTGGGGAACAAGAGAAAGGAACTGAAAAAGAGATTCAGCAGTTTTGTACTAAAAACTTTGGCGTTAGTTTTTTATTGACAGAGAAAATTGAGGTGAAAGGAGAAGGAAAACATCCGCTTTATAATTGGTTAACGGATAAAAAGATAAACGGAAAGTCCAGTTCTTCAGTAAAATGGAACTTTCAAAAATATATTGTTGATGCGGATGGGGAGTTTGTAAACTACTTTTACTGCACTACAAAACCATTAAGCCCAAAAATCACTTCAATCCTTAAGCAATAAATTCAAATTATTGTAGTTTACTAGATATGAAAATAATTTAGGAATATCCAATTATTGCATTTATCTTTGCCACCCATTAAAAATTATGATGAGAAAAATAACAAATATACTATTACTTGCCTTAGTGCTCAATTCTTGTGGAGAATATCAGAAAGTACTAAAGAGTGATGATTATAACTATAAGTATACAAAAGCGGTTGCCTATTATGAAGCGGAGGATTTTAATAGAGCAATGCCTTTGTTCAATGAATTATCTACTGTACTAAGAGGAACTGCAAAAATGCAAGAGGTAAGTTATTATTTTGCGTATTGTCATTATTCGGCTAGTGATAATTTAATGGCGGCTTATTTATTTAAGAACTTCACAAAAAACTATCCGAATAGTAAGCATACTGAAGAGTGTGCTTATATGGCTGCTTATTGCTATTATTTGGAAGCGCCTAACTATTCTCTTGATGCAACTAATAATTACAAAGCAATAAAGGAACTACAAGCTTTTGTAAATAAATTTCCTAGTAGTGATAGAGTAGAAAAATGCAATGCATTGCTAGATGAGTTAAGAGCAATATTGTCTAAAAAAGCATTTGAAAATGCAAAGCAATACTTTACAACTGAAAATTATAAATCGGCAATTATTGCTTTGGAAAATGTGTTGATTGATTTTCCGTCTTATAGTAATAGGGAAGAAGTTCATTTTTTAATTGTAAAATCCACCTATTTACTAGCTGTTAATAGTATTAGTACTAAGGTTACTCCTAGGTTAAAAGCAACTTTGGATGCTTATGCACAGTTTAAGGATAACTACCCGAATAGCGACTATATAAAAGATTTAGAAAACACTTATAATAAAACGAATAAAACTTTAACTGAATTAAAAGAAAACAAAGATGAAATTTAAAAAAACAGGAGCACAGAAGTCAACAATTACTAGAGATGTAGATGATTTTGTAGCAAAAACTGATAATATTTTTAAAGCTGTTTCAGTAATGGCAAAAAGATCAGCTCAGGTTAATGGTAAGATGAAAGAGGAGTTAATGTCAAAGTTAGAAGAGTTTGCATTAACACAAGAGCAATTGGATGAAGTTTTTGAAAACCAAGAGCAAATTGCAGTTTCAAAATTTTATGAAAGTTTACCAAAGCCTTGGGCAATTGCAATGAAGGAGTTGTTGAATGATGAAATCTATATGCGTGATGCTGATTCAGAAGAAGAAAGTGCAGAGGATTCAAATCAAGATGCTTAAGGAAAAGAAAGTATTATTAGGGGTAACTGCTAGTATTGCAGCTTATAAAACAGCTGAACTAGTACGCCTATTTAAAAAAGCAGGAGCTTCAGTTAGAGTAATTCAAACTGAGGCTTCTTTGGATTTTGTTGCTCCGTTAACCTTAGCAACTTTGTCTGAAAACCCTGTGCTAACTAAAATGGTTGATGCTGATAGTGGAGAGTGGAGCAATCATGTAGAGCTAGGGTTATGGGCCGATATGATTGTAGTGGCACCCTTAACAGCTAATACTATGGCAAAAATGAAAGCGGGTGAATGTGATAATTTACTTTTAGCTACTTATTTATCAGCCAAATGTCCTGTTTATTTTGCACCTGCTATGGATTTGGACATGTATAAACACCCTTCTACAAAAGCAAATATCGCAACTTTGGAAGAATATGGAAATATTCTTATTCCTTCAGGATTTGGTGAGTTAGCAAGTGGTTTGATTGGAGAGGGAAGAATGGCAGAGCCATCCGAAATTATTGAACACATCACTGATGAGTTAAATAAGAATTTGCCTTTAACACATAAAAAAGTATTGATTACGGCAGGCCCAACTCACGAGCCGATTGATCCTGTTCGTTTTATTGGAAATAAATCTTCAGGTAAAATGGGAATTGCACTTGCGCTTGAAGCGGCAAATCAAGGCGCTAAAGTTAATTTGGTTTTAGGACCTACACATCTGGACTGTAAGCATGCCAACATTACAATCTATAAGGTTGAAACTGCTGAGCAAATGCATAAGCAAGTAAACTCTCATTTCTCCAGTACTGATATTGGAATTTTTGCTGCTGCTGTAGCGGATTATAGTCCTGAGTTTACAGCTGAAAATAAGATAAAAAAACAAACTGAAAATATAAATATCTCTCTTAAAAAGACAGCTGATATTTTAGCGGAAATGGGAAGTAAGAAAAAAGAGAAACAATTTGTTGTTGGTTTTGCTTTAGAGACTGAAAATGAAATTGAAAATGCAAAATCAAAACTTACCCGAAAAAACTTAGATATGATTGTGTTGAATTCTTTGAGTAATAAGGGGGCGGGTTTTCAGCATAACACTAATAAAATTACTATTATTGACAAAGCCAATAATATCACTGATTTTGAGTTAAAGGATAAGAGTGAAGTGGCAAAAGATATTTTTAATAAAATTATTGAATTAAGTAAATGAAAAAAATAGTTGTTTGTTTATTGTTTATTGCAACAGTCTTCAATGCAAATTCTCAGGAATTATTATGTAATGTGAGGGTAAATTCTAGTCAAGTTCAAACAAGCGATAGAAAGGTTTTCCAAACCATGCAGACTGAGATTTATGAGTTCATAAACAATAGAAAATGGACAACTACTAATATTCAAAGTGAGGAGCGTATAGAATGCACTATCATGATTAATATTAGTAAAAAAATATCGAATGATGAGTATGAGGGGTCTATTCAAATTCAGAGTACTCGCCCTATTTATGGTACTTCTTATAAGTCTACTTTATTTAATTATTTGGATAATAATTTCAAGTTTAAATATTTAGAATATCAATCTTTAGAATTTTCTGAATCAACACATATGTCTAATCTTACTTCAGTATTGGCATTTTATGTTAATATTATTTTAGGCTTAGATTTTGCTACTTTTTCAGAAGATGGTGCTTATGAGTATTTTTCAAAAGCTCAAAAAATTGTAAGTAATGCTCAAAATGTTAGAGAAACAGGATGGAAAGCTTTTGAGAGTGATAAAAATAGATATTGGTTAGTGCATGATTTAATGGATCAAAGGTATGCTGATATCCATATGTGTATGTACCGTTATCATAGGAGAGGAATGGATAATTTAGCAGAAGATCCAGATGATGCTCGTTTTGAAATTACAGAGGCTCTGGAAAGTCTAAAAAGCATATATAGAGAGAATTCCTCTGCCTTTATTCTTAAGTTGTTTTTTGACGCAAAAGCAGATGAAATTGTTAAAATTTATTCTGAAGCATTTCCTAATGAAAAAGCTAGGATTGTTAAAACTTTAGTTGAGATCGACCCTTCTCATTCTACAAAGTATCAGGCCATTTTAAAATCATCAGATTCAGGTAGATGATAAAGAGCTTACACATTAAAAATTATGCTTTATTGATAAATGCAAGTGTTAATTTTACTAATGGATTTACTGTAATTTCTGGAGAAACAGGTGCTGGAAAGTCCATTATGTTGGATGCCTTATCATTGCTTTTAGGTAAAAGAGTAGAGCGTTTCTCGGTAGATAAAAAAAGGCCTAAAAGTACTATTGAGGCAGTATTTAGTGTCGATAGTTCTAAAAAAAAATTCTTTAGTGATAATGATTTAGATTTTGAAGAAGATACAGTAGTAAGGCGTGAGATAAATGCATCAGGAAAGAGTAGGGCATTTATTAATGATACACCTGTTTTGTTGCAAGTTTTAACTGATTTTGGGAAGCAGATTATTGAGATTCATGCGCAACATCAGTCCGTGTTATTGAAAGATGAACAAGCACAATTTTCTTTAATTGATTCCTTAGCAAAATCACAAAACTCCCTAGAAATTTATCAGAAAGAATTAAAGCAATATTCTACATTAGTCTCAGCTTTAAATACAATAAAAAAATCGGGTAGTTTATCATTTTCTGAACTGGAATTTTTACAATTTCAATTTGATGAATTGAATGATGCTAATCTAGTAGAAAATGAAAAAGAAGAAATAGAGGATAAGATATCATTATTAGAAAATGTTGATGGTATATCAAGTGCTCTTGCTGAAGGAGAACATTGCCTGAATAACGAGCAAGGAGTACTAGTGTTATTAAGTGCACTTAAGAGAAAGTTAATTGAGTTTGATACTTTCAGTGAATTATCAGCAAGAGTAGAGAGTGTACTGATAGAATTGAATGATGTAAGTGCAGAGTTATCTGAAATAAATAACAAGTTAGATGCTGATCCAGAGCAATTACTAAAATTAAACAATCGCTTGGATATTATTAATAATTTATTGCAAAAACACAGAAAACAATTTATTGAAGAGTTAATTGATTTAAAGGATGAAATTGAGAATAAAATTCAAATATCTTCTTCCTTTGAGGTGCAGATAAGTGCAAAAGAAAAAGAAATAGAAAAGCAAATTGAAATTTTAAAAGTTGCTGCTGAAGCTTTAACCACTAAAAGAAATAAAGTTTCACCAAAAATTAAGAAAGAGCTTGAAAGGCATTTGCAAAAATTAGGAATGCCTTATGCTCAGTTTGAGGTTGTGCTTAACAAAATAGATCAGTTTCATCAAAACGGTAATACGGATATCGCTTTTTTGTTTTCGGCCAATAAAGGAAGTGCTTTGCAGGAAGTTGCAAAAGTAGCTTCAGGAGGGGAGCTTTCAAGGCTAATGTTAGCAATAAAGTACATTACTGCACAATCATCAAAGGTAAATACACTAATTTTTGACGAAATAGACACTGGAGTAAGTGGTGAAATTGCAAGTTTAATGGGAGATATGATGTTTGAAATTAGTAAAGAAAATCAGCTTATTGCAATATCACATTTACCTCAAATCGCATCAAAAGCAAGTACGCATTTAAAGGTAGTAAAGAAGGTCATAAATGACAATACTATATCGGATATTATTACTTTAAATGATACACAAAGAATTGAGGAAATAGCAAAATTATTAAGTGGTAAAAAATTAACTAAAGCAGCTTATGATAATGCAGTGGATTTATTAAATCAATAATTTTATATTTGCAAAATAAATTATACAAAATGGCAAACAATATTTTAAAAGGAAAAAGAGGAATTATTTTTGGAGCATTAGATAGTAAATCTATCGCTTGGAAAGTTGCACAGCATGCACATGATGAGGGAGCAACATTTGTACTTACTAATGCGCCAATTGCTTTGCGTATGGGTACAATTAACGAATTGGCTGAAGAAACAGGTTCAATTGTTATTCCAGCTGATGCAACTTCAATGGAGGATTTAAAAGCATTGTATGAAGGTGCAATGGAAGAGTTAGGAGGGAAGATTGACTTTGTATTGCATTCTATTGGGATGTCAGTAAATGTGCGTAAAGGAAGAGCATATTACGAGCAAAACTATGATTGGAATAAGAAGGGCTATGATGTATCTGCTTTATCTTTTCATAAAACTATGCAAGCTGCTTGGGAGTTAGATGCACTTAGTGAGTGGGGTTCAGTTGTTGGACTTTCTTATATTGCAGCTCAAAGAGTATTTCATACCTATAATGATATGGCTGACAATAAAGCTATGTTAGAATCAATTGCCAGAAGTTTTGGGTATCATTATGGATTAAGAAGAAAAGTAAGAGTAAATACTATTTCTCAATCACCAACTGATACTACTGCAGGAAGTGGTGTGGCTGGTTTTGATGGTTTTTATAGGTTTGCAAATGACTTATCTCCTTTAGGAAATGCTACTTCTGATGAGTGTGCTGATTACTGTATCTCAATGTTCTCTGATTATACAAGAAAAGTAACTATGCAGAATCTATTCCATGATGGAGGATTCTCATTTACTGGAATGAGTGAAACAGCAATGGACACTTATTTGAAAGTAATGGAAGACGAGAAACAAGGGGAATAATATGCTGTATAAAATAGTGTATTATATATTTCAGCTTTTTCCTAGTTTGAAAAAGTGGTTTTGGAAAAGATGGTACACTGTTTTGGCAAGTAAAGCTGATGATCCTGATTTAAGGTTTATGAATTATGGTTACTTCAGTAAAGAGCTTTCCTTAACTTTAAATAAAGAAGATGAGAAGGATAGATACTCTATCCAATTGTATCATCATGTAGCTTCTCAAATTGACCTAAAAGGATTAAAAGTTTTAGAGGTGGGTTCTGGTAGAGGAGGAGGCTCATCTTATATTTCAAAATATCTTTGTGCAGCAGAAATGGTTGGTGTTGATATTTCTCCTACAGCTGTGGATTTATGCAATAAAATTTACAATATCAATAACTTGACCTTTAAGCTTGGTGATTCTGAAAACCTACCTTTTGATGACAATACTTTTGATGCTATTATTAATGTTGAATCTTCACATTGTTATGCCTCAATGAGTAATTTTTTAAAGGAAGCAAAACGAGTATTAAAACCTGAAGGATATTTTCTTTTTTGTGATTTAAGAAGAAAGGAATATTTAGAGGAAATGTTAGGTGCTATCAATACAAATGGTTTTAGGATAATTGAAAAAAAGGACATTACACCTAATATTATTGAAGCATCAATTAAAATGACGGATGCTCGTAAAGAGACTATCAAAAATTTGAAAGTAGAAAGTTGGTTTAAAAAAATACTAGAATCTTTTGCTGCTACTGATGGAAGTAAGGTACATCAATCCTTTAAGGATGGCTATATGAAATATTATAGTGCCTATTGCCAAGTGGATAAATAAATAATAAAAGGGAGCTTAAGTCTTCCTTTTTTTTATTTTTGACCATATGAATAAGCCAATTTGTTTATGGTCCTCCCCAAGAAATGTTTCAACAGCACTTATGTATGCTTTTGCGCAAAGAGAGGATACAATAGTTTTTGACGAACCCTTATATGCTCATTACCTTAAAGTGAGTGGAGCAATGCACCCTGCAAGAGAACAAGCGCTGGAAGCTTTAGAAAATGATGGAAACAAGGTGGTTCAAGAAGTAATCCTTCAGAAAAGCGAAAAGTTATTGTTTCATAAATTAATGACTCATTTTTTAATTGGAATTGATACTGAATTTTTATTAGAAGTTATTAATATTATTTTCATCAGAAACCCTGAGGAAATTATCACTTCTTATTCCAAAGTAATTCCAAACCCAAAGATGAACGATATTGGTGTAAAGCAACAATACGAGTTGTATTTATCTTTAAAAGAAATAGGGGAGCCCCCAATCGTTTTGGATTCCAAATACTTGCTTAAAAATCCGAAATTGATGTTGCGTAAATTATGCAGTATTCTGCATATACCATTTGATGAAAAAATGCTTAAGTGGGAAAAGGGAGCGAGAAATGAAGATGGCGTTTGGGCTAGCTATTGGTATAAAAACATTCATAATTCTACTGGGTTTTTACCGTATACTAAAAAAGAAATTACACTTACAGGTGGTAATGCAGAACTGGCTGAAGAGTGCTTACCTTATTATGAATTTTTAACTGCTAAATCAATACAATTATGATACAACAATTTGACAAAAGAAATAAAGACATTAAAGTATGGATTAATGGAGAATTATTCCATAGAGATCAAGCAAAAATTTCTGTATTCGACAGTGCAGTACAAGGGGGAGATGCCGTTTGGGAAGGATTGAGAGTGTATGATGGAAGAATATTTTGTTTTGAAAAGCATTTAAATAGATTAATGGAGTCAGCAAAAAGTATGGATTTCACAAATATTCCTTCTGTAGAGGAAGTGAAGAATGCAGTTTTTTCTACTTTACAAGATAATGGCATGAAGGACGATACACATATTCGATTAACATTAACAAGAGGGGAGAAGATTACTTCAGGAATGAATCCTAAGTTAAATCAGTTTGGTTGTACCTTAATCGTTCTAGCTGAATGGAAACCATCCATTTATTCAGGTAAAGAATTACGCTTAGTTACTTCTAATATCAGAAGAAATTCCCCACTTTGTTTGGATTCAAAAATACATCACGCTAACCTAATAAATAACATCCTAGCAAAAATTGAGGCCAATCATGCTGGGGTTGATGATGCCGTAATGTTGGATTTAGATGGTTTTGTAGCTGAAACCAATGCAACTAATATTTTTATGATTAAAAATGGAGTTGTAATTACGCCTTTTCCTAAAGCATGTTTACCGGGAATTACTAGAGGATTGATTATTGAAATTTGTAAAAGTAATAATATTCCAATTGTAGAACAAGATATTTCGGTAACTGAACTCTATAATGCGGATGAAGTATTCACAACAGGAACTATGGGTGAATTAGCTAGAGTAAATGAAATTGATAATAGAAAAATAGAAAATAAGGGAGGAGTGCTAATGCAACTCCAATCCTTATTTAGAAATTTAACAGAAATAGAAGGGGAGAGATTACTTTTCTAATTTATCCTTTTTTCGTTTTGCTTTAGGTTTAGTTATTTTCATGTTTAATCCCGATTTTTCTTTATTCATACTCACTTTTATAGTGTCTCCTTCTTTTATTTGAGCGCTAATAATCTCTTCTGATAATGGGTCTTCAAAATACTTTTGAATAGCACGCTTTAAAGGTCTTGCCCCAAACTTTGCATCAAATCCTTTATCAGCAATAAAGTTCTTAGCTTCCTCCGATATTTTAACAGTATATCCTAAAGTATCGATACGATTAAGTAAGCTATCCATTTCAATATCAATAATCTTATTGATGTCGTTTTTATCTAAACTATTGAATACAATAACATCATCAATTCTATTTAAGAATTCAGGAGAGAAAGCTCTTTTTAACGCTTTTTGAATAACTCCTTTTGAGTGAGAATCAATATTGTCTTTTTTAGCTGATGTGTTAAACCCAATTCCTTGTCCAAAATCTTTTAATTGCCTAGCGCCAATATTGGAAGTCATAATGATAATAGTGTTTTTAAAGCTAATATTCCTCCCCAAACTATCTGTCATTTGACCGTCATCTAAAGCTTGCAATAAAATATTGAATACATCAGGGTGTGCTTTTTCAATCTCGTCTAGTAAAATAACAGAATAGGGCTTTCTTCTTACTTTTTCAGTGAGTTGCCCACCTTCTTCATAGCCTACATAGCCAGGAGGTGCTCCAACTAAACGGCTTACCGCAAATTTTTCCATGTATTCACTCATATCTAATCTGATAAGTGCATCTTGTGAATCAAACATTTCTTCTGATAATGCTTTGGTGAGTTGTGTTTTACCCACACCAGTAGGCCCTAAAAATATAAATGAACCAATTGGCTTGTTAGGATCTTTTAAACCAACTCTATTTCTTCTAATTGCTTTCACTACTTTTTGTACAGCCTCATCTTGTCCTATAATTTTAGCCTTAATACTATCAGTCATAGAAGAAAGCTTTTTTCTTTCCTGTGAAGCGACTCTGTTTACAGGAATTCCTGTCATGATAGAAACTACATCTGCTACATTTTCTTCTGAAACTGTTTCCTTATGGGCTTTTAACTCCTTTTCCCAAATGTCTTTCGCGTGATCAAGTTGTGCAGTATGTTTTTTCTCACGATCTCTAAGTTCTGCAGCAATTTCAAATTTTTGCTTCTTAATTGCATCTCTCTTTTTTATTGTTATCTGCTCAAGACTTCCCTCTAAATCAGTAATGTTTTTCGGTACTTTAATGTTAGTTATATGCACTCTAGATCCTGCTTCATCTAATGCATCAATAGCTTTGTCTGGCAGGAATCTATCATTCATATACCTGTCAGTAAGTATGACACACGCTTTTATTGCATCATCAGTGTAGCTTACATTATGATGTTCTTCATACTTGAATTTAATGTTTGTAAGAATTTCGATTGTTTCATCAATTGAAGTAGACTCTACTATTACTTTTTGGAATCTTCTTTCTAGCGCCCCATCTTTTTCAATATGCTGACGGTACTCATCCAGAGTTGTAGCGCCTATACATTGTAGCTCACCTCTTGCTAGGGCAGGTTTAAACATATTGGAAGCATCTAAGGATCCTGAGGCGCCACCAGCACCAACTAGGGTGTGTATTTCATCAATAAATAAAATGATATCAGGATTCTTCTCCAATTCGTTAATGATACCTTTCATTCTTTCTTCAAATTGTCCTCTGTATTTTGTTCCAGCAACTAAGGCTGCCAAATCAAGCATGACTATTCGCTTGTTGAATAGTATCCTAGAAACTTTCCTTTGTACTATTCTTAATGCTAAACCTTCAGCAATGGCAGATTTACCAACTCCAGGTTCACCAACTAAAATAGGGTTGTTCTTTTTCCTTCTGCTCAATATTTGAGAAACTCTTTCAATTTCTTTATACCTTCCAACTATTGGATCTAACCTTCCTTCAGTAGCATATTTTGTTAGATCTCTCCCAAAGTTATCCAAAACAGGAGTAGCACTTTTTGAAGTTGATTTTGGTTTTTCAGCTGTTGATGGTCCAAAAATATCATCATCATCATCATCATCATCATCATCCTCACCATCTATTGAATCATCATGTTTTGATGTGATATCAATATTGTGTATTTCATATTCTTCTAAAAGAATATCGTAATTAAGGTGCAGGTGTTTAAAGGATATACTAACAATATTACTTTCGTCTAATAAAATAGCGAGTAATACATGAATTGTTTTTATTTCATCTTCCCCCAAATTTTTTCGTTCCATTATTGATTTTTTAAGAATTCGCTCAGTTTGTTTCTTAAAATCAATACTGTCTTTATCAATATTTACTCTACTAGCTCTTTTTGTAATATTACTTTCGATAATAACGCGCAAATCTTTTGGATCTATGCCTAGTCCTTTTAGGGTGTCTATTGCGCTACCACCTCCTTCACGTAATATGCCTAAAAACAGATGTTCAATCCCTATACTTTCACCACCTAACCTGATTACCTCCTCTCTTACATAGGTAAAAACATCCTTCATTCTATTTGAAAATCCTGTATTCATAACTTGTTGTTTTTAATTTAACCTAAAATCTTTTGCAAGATACCCACTAAAATCGTTTATTTTACAATAGTATTACCTCATTTTTTTTAACAAATATTGTTCATAACTTAAGCAGTAAAAACTAAGCGATTTACTATCATAAAATACGTAAATTTCTTTAATTTGTTACCTTAACGAAAAAAGATAAAAAATATGTCATTAGGTGAGAAAATTATTCCTATCAATATTGAGGAAGAGATGAAATCAAAGTACATTGATTATTCAATGTCAGTTATTGTCTCAAGAGCTTTACCAGATGTTAGAGATGGGCTGAAACCAGTACACAGAAGGGTTTTGTTCGGAATGCATGAACTAGGAATTAAGTCCAATACAGCTTATAAAAAATCAGCAAGAATTGTAGGGGAGGTGCTTGGTAAGTTTCATCCGCATGGTGATACTTCCGTTTATGATGCTATGGTTCGTATGGCTCAACCATGGAGTTTGCGTTATATGTTAGTTGACGGTCAAGGGAATTTTGGTTCTGTTGATGGGGATAACCCTGCAGCAATGCGTTATACTGAAGCTAGAATGCGTAAAACGGCTGAGGATATGTTAATGGATATTGATAAAGAAACAATTGATTGGAACTTAAACTTTGATGATACTTTAAAAGAACCATCTGTTTTGCCAGCAAGATTGCCTGCATTGCTTTTAAATGGTACAACTGGTATTGCGGTGGGTATGGCAACAAATATGCCTCCTCACAACATTACTGAGGTTGTGAACGGTACACTTGCTTATATTGAAAAGAGAGGAGATTTAGAAATTGCTGATTTAATGGAGTATGTTAAAGCTCCTGATTTCCCAACTGGAGGAACTATTTATGGTTATGATGGGGTGCGTTCCGCTTTTGAAACCGGTAGAGGTCGTATTGTAATTAGAGCAAAAGTAAGGTTTGATGAGTCAGGTACTAGAGAGCAGATTATTGTTGACGAGATTCCTTACATGGTTAATAAGGCTAATATGATTAAGCAAACTGCCGACTTAGTAAATTCTAAAAAACTGGATGGTATTGCTGATATTAGGGATGAGTCAGATAGAAATGGAATGCGTATCGTATATGATTTAAAGCGTGATGCAATTCCTAATATTGTACTAAACAAATTATATAAGTACACGGCTCTACAGTCTTCATTTTCAGTAAATAACATTGCATTAGTTAAGGGTAGACCAAAGTTGTTGAACTTAAAAGAATTGATTGGTCATTTTGTAGATCATAGACATGAAGTTTTAGTTAGAAAAACTAAATATGAATTAGCTGCTGCTGAAAAAAGAGCGCATATTCTAGAGGGTTTATTAATCGCACTTGATAATTTAGATGCTGTAATTAAGTTAATCCGTTCTTCTCGTACTCCTGAGGATGCTAGAAACGGATTGATAAGTAACTTTAAATTATCAGAGGCGCAGGCAAGAGCAATTCTTGACTTAAGGTTACAGAAACTTACGGGTCTTGAAATGGATAAGATTAAGGCTGAGCATGCTGAAATCATGGAGAAAATTAAGCAGTTAAACTTAATTTTATCAGATGAAGATTTAAGGTTTACTATGCTTGCTGATGATTTAAAGGAAGTAAAAGAAAAGTATGGTGACGAAAGAAGATCGAATATTGAATATTCTTCATCAGAAGTAAGCATTGAAGATATGATACCGAATGAGGAAGTATTGATTACTATTTCTCATTTAGGATACATTAAAAGAACATCATTAAGCGAATACCGTTCTCAAAACAGAGGAGGAGTAGGAAGTAAAGGTGCTACTACCAGAGATGAAGATTTTGTAGAAGAAATGGTAATGGCAAATAATCATGATTATATGTTATTCTTTACTGAACAAGGTAGGTGTTTCTGGTTAAAAGTATACGAAATTCCTGAAGGAGGAAAAACTGCTAAAGGTAGGGCAATCCAGAATATGATTAACTTACCTAAGGATGATAAAGTGATGGCTTATATCAATACTAAGGACTTGAAAGATGAGGAGTATATCAATTCTCATTACATAGTTATGTGTACTAATAAAGGAGTAATTAAGAAAACTTCTTTGGAGCAGTATTCTCGTCCTAGAACAAATGGTATTAATGCAATTACTATCCGTGAAGGAGATCAATTATTAGAAGCAAAAATGACTACTGGTAATTCTCAAATTATGATGGCTGTTAAATCAGGTAAATCTATCCGATTTGAAGAGGAAAAAGTAAGGTCAATGGGTCGTACTGCTGCTGGTGTAAGAGGAATTAGATTGCCTTCAGAGGAGGATGAGGTAATCGGAATGATTTGTATTGATGATATGGAGTCGTCTGTTTTAGTAGTTTCAGAAAACGGGTACGGTAAACGTTCAGCAGTTGAGGATTACAGGATTACAAATAGAGGGGGTAAAGGAGTAAAAACAATTAATGTAACTGAAAAAACTGGAGGATTAATTGCACTTAAAAATGTAACTGATGTTGATGATTTGATGGTAATTAACAAATCAGGAATTACAATTAGAATTGGTGTTGATACCTTAAGAGTTATGGGTAGAGCAACTCAAGGAGTTAAAATTATCCGATTAAGAGATGAAGATAGCATTGCTTCAGTAGCTAAAGTTTCCAGATGGGAAGAAGAGGAAGCTGTATTGTTGGATGAAGATGGAAATGTAATTGAAGCTGAAGTAGTTGAAGGTGCTGAAACGCCAGAAACTTCAACTGAAGAAAGTACAGAAGATAATACAAACGAAACAAATGAAGAAAATAACAATAAAACAGCTGAAAATGAAGAAGATTAATCTTTTTGCAGGACTTGTCCTGTTAGCAACAAATCTAGTAGCTCAGGATATTACTGAAACCACCTTAGTAAAATCAGTAAGCACTAATCCTTTAGATATTCCTTTTGAAAAATGGGAATTACCAAATGGATTAAAAGTTCTAATACATGAAGATCATTCAGATCCTATAGTACATGTGCATGTAACCTATCATGTAGGCTCAAATAGAGAAACTGCAGGTAAATCTGGTTTTGCCCACTTTTTTGAACACATGATGTTTCAAGGTTCAGAACACGTAGAAGATGAAAGAGCTCCTAGGATTATAGCTGAAGCAGGCGGTCAGTTGAATGGCAATACGACTTATGATCGCACAGTTTATTTACAAACCATACCTAGCAATCATTTAGAAACAATTCTTTGGCTAGAGGCTGATAGAATGGGATTTTTACCTAATGCAGTGACTCAAGAAAAGTTTGAAAACCAAAGAGATGCTGTAACAAATGAAAAATATCAGAATCAAATAAATCAACCTTACGGTATGAGTTATGAGATTTTAGGACAGACATTGTATCCTCCATCTCACCCATATAATTGGCCAGTTATTGGCTATGTAGATGATTTAGATAGAGCTACTCTAGAGGATCTTAGGAATTTCTTTTTAAGATGGTACGGACCAAATAATGCTATTTTAACTATTTCTGGAGATGTAACTTCAAGCCAAGTAATGCCTCTTGTAGAAAAGTATTTCGGATCAATCAAGCGTGGACCAGAAGTAAGAAGACAAAGAGCTAATGTTCCAAGACTTTCTTCTGATGTATATACTGGCTATACAGATAATATCTATTTACCTCTGACTGACATGGTATTTCCTACTGTTCCTAACTATCATAAAGATGAAGCTCCACTCGATATGCTTGCTTCATTAATGGGGGCTGGAAAGAAATCTATTTTTTATAAGAATTTTGTTAAATCAGAAAAAGCAATGCAAGCAAGTGTTAGTCATCCTTGTAGAGAAATTGCAGGTGAATTCCATTTTACCGTAGTTACTTTCCCTGACTGGCAAGAAGATCCAGGAATATATTTTAATAATATTGAAGCAGACATTAGAAACACAATTGCAGAGTGGGAAGAAAAAGGTTTTAGTGATGATGACTTAGCTATGGTAAAAACAGAAATGGAGTCACAGAGCATTAATATGAAGAGCTCTATCTCATCAAAGGCTAGCACTATATCATCTTGGGAATGGCTAGGTAGGGGTAAATATAATATGTCTTCTGAACTAGAAAGATACAATAATGTCACTAGAGAAGATGTGATGCGAGTATTTAATAAATATATAAAAAATAGAAAAGCAGTTATTAGTACTGTTAGACCAAAAAGTCCTTTTGTAGAGAAGTTAGATTCATTAATATCTGTTAATCCTAATATTAGTTTGATATTAAAAGAAGATCCTCAATATGTAGGTTTGGTATATAACAGACCTGAAGATTCTTTTGATAGAAACGTTCAGCCTAAAGCAGGACCTGCTAAAGCACCTACGGTGCCAAGTTATTATAAAGAAACCTTTGAAAATGGTCTTAAGATAATAGGAACTCAATCATCTGAGCTTCCTAAAGTCTATATGCGTTTAAAGATTGAAGGAGGAGGATTGTTGGTAGATAAAAAGCTTACTGGTTTAGCTCAATTAACTGCAGATATGATGAGTGAAAGCACAAGTAAATATACATCTGAAGATGTTAGTGTTGAGCTTCAAAAATTAGGAAGTTCAATTTCATTCTCTGCTGATGAAGATGGAACTATAATGTATATCGAGTCATTAACTAAGAATATAGATGCTACATTAGCAATAGCTGAAGAGAAATTACTTAGACCCGCGTTTAATAATGATGATTTTAAAAGGGTGAAAAAGCAAACCATAGAAGGAATGGAGGCAATGAAAAAAAATGCCCAATATTTAGGGTTTACTCATTTTAGCAATCAATTGTTTGGTGAGACTCCATTTGGTAGAGTGACTACTGAAAAATCAATTAAAAAGATTAAATTATCAGATATTCAAGCGTACTATAATAATTACTCTCCTTCGGTTAGCTCATTAGTTGTGGTAGGGGATATTGACAGAGATGCACTTCTCTCTAAAATAGATTTTCTTAAAAATTGGGAATCAAAGAAAGTTGAGATTCCTTCTGAATTTGATTTTCCAGCTATTAATGAGACTCAAATTTATTTATTAGACAAGGAGGGGGCCTCTCAATCATTTATTATAATGGGTCATTTAGCAGATAAATATGATGTAGATGGGGATCATTTTAAGTCTCAAATAATGAATTATCCATTAGGAGGAGGTATGAGTGGTCGATTCTTCTTGAGCCTTAGAGAAGATAAAGGATGGACTTATGGAGCTAATTCCTTTTTTCAAGCATCAAAAGACCAGGGAGTTTTTGCAATGTTCTCTAGTGTAAAGACAGAAGCAACAGATAGTGCTTTAGTGGAGATATTTAGGGAGTTTAATTCATATGCCACTACTGGAATTACAAAAAAAGAGTTGAGATTTACAAAAGATGCATTCCTTGGAGGTGAGGCATTAAAATATGAAACATCAGCTCAAAAATTAGGATTTTTAAATAGAATTTTAACTTATAATTTAGATAAAAGCTATATTGATAAGCAAGCAGATGTCTTAAATTCAATCACAAAATCTGATATTGATGCTATAGCAAAAGCTAAAATAAAGCCTGATAAGATGGCTATTGTGATTGTAGGAAATAAATATCTTATTAAAAAGAAATTAAAAAATCTAGAATCATCAAGTGATGGAATGAAATATAATTTTAAGATAACAGAAATTAAATATTAATAATGATGATTAAAAAGATAATATTAACACTGGTATTAACGGTAATTAGTACTGTAATATTTGCGCAATCGCAAAATGTAACTAGCTCAGCTATTATCTATAAGCAATATAACTCTGAAAAAGATAAAGAGAAGAAAGCAACTAAGATAAGTGAGGCAAAAATGTATATTGATTTGGCATATCAAAATACTTCAACATCAGATGAACCAAAGATGTGGATGTATAGGGCTCAGGTTTATAGAGCAATTGCTATTAGTCATTCAACTTTAGATGAAAATGCAATTTTTAAAGCAACAGAAGCTCATATTAAATGCATGCAACCTCACCCAAAGAAAATAAATAAAATTATAATCTATAAAAAATGGCCAAAAGAAGAAGTGTTGGCAGGAATGGTACAATGTGGTTATAAATTATTTAATCAAGCAATTGCAGAGTACAATTCGGGAAACTACAAAAGCTCTTTAAAGCACTATGCAGCAATCTTTGATATTATTCCGCTAGATGAGGAAGATCAATTAAAAAGAGGAAATATCACAAAGGAAACTATCCTTTATAATTCCTTTTTCTCGTCAAATAAAATGAAAGATAATGCTAAATCAAAAGAATTATTACTGCAATTAATTGATATAAATTTTAATGAGCCAGCTATCTATAGTCATCTGAGTAGTATCTTTATTGAAGAAGGGAATACAGATAAAGCACTGGAGTATTTAGCATTGGGTAGGGATATGTTTGAAGAGGATCAATCACTTATTAATACTGAAATTAACCTATATATTCAATTAGGAAGAACTTCAGAGTTAATTGGAAAACTTGGTGAAGCAATTGCTTTGGATGATGAGAATGACTTATTATATTTTAATAGAGGTACAATTTATGATCAAGAAGGTGATGTGGTAAATGCTGAAAAAGATTACTTATCAGCTTTAGAATTGAACCCTAGTTCATTTGGAGGTAATTATAACTTAGGTGCACTTTATTTTAACGCAGGAGTGGAAACAAATAACAAAGCAAACGGAACATCCAATAATACAGTTTACAAGAAACTAAAGAAACAAGCTGATACTGCATTTGCTAAAGCATTACCATATTTGGAAGCTGCTCATGATTTGGAGCCAGAAGATAAGAATACTTTATTATCCTTAAAACAATTGTATTACTTAAATGGTGATTATAAAAAATCAGAAGAAATGAAGAAGCTTATTGCAAAATTAAAGTAAGGCTTAAAGTTAAGTGGGAGGTAATACTCCCATTTAATCAAATAACACAATTTAACATAATATTAATTATAGGACAATAGGAGTTATTTATTTATATCTAGTAAATAGATGGAATTAAAAGATATCTAATACTTTATATTCCACTCCTGCATAATTAAACTGAGCTGAGATTTTAGTATTTACTAAGGGCTTAGCAATTGGTGCGGAATTTGAGATGCAGAATACTGCTGTATCGTTTAGCGTTAGTTTTCCAAAAGGAATTCCAATTAGAAATGAACCCTTGTCTGTAATAATGAATTGTGAGACCTTGGAAAATAATTCGTTTATAAACTGTTGAGTTTTTAGAATTTCATCTTCTAGTTTATGAATTTCAATCTGAGCCATTTCACGGCTTGTTTCAAATTTATCACCAGCACTGCTTTTGGTGTCAGAGTTTCTGGAATCAATTGCTTCCTGCAATGTAGTTTTTAAATAGGTTAACTTAGTTAGTAATTGCTTATCAAGCTCTGCAATTACAGCCAATTTAGTTAACATAATTACTTCTTTCTTAAATTAACTCCTTTATCCCCTCTAGAAATTGCTCTTTTGTACTTTCTGGCTCTTTCTTTCCTCCAAACATCTCTGTCGTTTACTTGCTGATTTTTCTCGCTTTTCTCATGGAAACCAGAGTTTTCTCTTTCTACTTTTTTCTCATTTCTGAAAATATTCTTCCCGTTTGCTCTGTGCTCTTCAGTTGTTAATTGTTGGGTAATTTCGACTTCTTCAGGCATTTCAACTTCAGGAATTTTCATTCCCATTAAGTCCTCAATTTTATCTGTGTAGTATTCTTCTCTTTCCGTGTTAAAGAGGATGGATTTCCCTTGCTCTTCTGCCCTTCCTGTACGCCCAATTCTATGCATGTAATTCTCAGGGAAAATTGGCGTATCAAAATTAATTACATGAGATATTTTGTCTAAATCCAACCCTCTAGCCATAATGTCGGTAGCAATTAATATCCTTACTTTTCCTTCATCATATTGGTTAATAGAACGGAACCTATAGTTTTGTGATTTATTGGAGTGAATTACGGCTAAGTCTGAAAGATAAAATTCTGACATTGATTCGTATAATCTATCAGCAATTTTCTTACTCGACACAAATACTAAAACCTTTCTCATTTCGTCCTTATCACTAAGGATATTGGCTAATAAGTTCTCTTTTGTATAGTAATTTGGAACAGAATACTTAGTTTGCAATATATTCTCAAGTGGAGTTCCACTCAATGCAATTTGTATTTTTTCTGGTTTACTGAAAAAACTGTCAATCATATCCTCTACATCCTCTGTCATGGTTGCGGAGAACATCATGTTTTGTTTTTTATTTGGTAAAAGCTCAAATATATTAGTCAATTGAAAACGGAATCCTAAATCCAACATTACATCTACTTCATCAATTACTACCTTTTTAACTCCCTTTAGTTGTAAAGCACGGCAAAGTGCTAAATCATATAGTCTACCAGGTGTAGCTACTACAATGTCAGCACCATCTTGCAACCATATTTTTTGGGTATTCATGTTTGTACCTCCATACACACCTACTATTCTGCAAGTAATATATTTAGTTAATTCCTTTAGTGTCTCCACAACTTGTGCAACTAGTTCCCTTGTTGGTACTAAAATTAATATCCTAGGGTTGGTTTGATTGGAATAACTAAGTTCTTGCAATAAAGGTAAGCAGTAAGCAATTGTTTTCCCTGTTCCTGTTTGTGCAATTCCTACAAGATCTTTCCCTGCTAGTATTTTGGAAAAAGTTTCTTCCTGAATTGGAGTTTGTTTTTCAAAACCTAAATCATCAATTGCATTGCGTAATTGTTTGTTTAGGTTGATTTCGTTAAAATTGCTCATCATTAGATATTTGCTGCAAAAATAGGAATAAAGCAGGACTATGCCTGCTTATTCTTTTGTAATAAAATTATAGTGTGTTTTATCCCGATTAGATGTTTATTGCATTTCATCTAGTTCCAACCACCTCATTTCCTTCTCATCAATTTGGTTGATAACCTCACCTAACCTTTTGCTTTTCTCCATCATTTCATCTAATGGAATGTCAGGGTTTTGAATAATTAGCTCTAAAGATTTTTTTTCAATTTCAAGAGTAGCAATATCTTTTTCAAGCGTATCATATTCGTACTTCTCATTGAAGGAAAGTTTCTTTTTAGTCGCTTTTATTTTTGAGTTTTGTTTTTCTAGATGCTGAATCTTTTTAAACTCTTTTTCTTGTGCTATTTCTTTTTCACGATATTGAGAATAAGTGCAATAATGATCCTCAACTTTTCCATCTCCTTTAAATACAAAAAGGTGTTCAGTTAGTTTATCCATAAAGAACCTATCGTGCGATACTAGGATTAAACAACCTTTGTATTGCAATAGGAATTCTTCCAATTTTGTTAGTGTAAGCAAATCCAAGTCATTGGTTGGCTCATCTAGTATTAGGAAATTAGGATTTTTCATTAACACAGTAATTAGGTGCAACCTTCTTCTTTCCCCACCACTCAATCTTTTTATCTCAGTGAACTGCATTTCTGGGGTAAACAGAAAGTGTTCCAATAGCTGTGAGGCACTTACTTTTCTGTTGTCTGACATGACAATAAAATCAGCAATATCTTTTAGTACTTGTATTACTCTTCTTTCTTCATCAACAGCTAATCCTCCTTGGGTAAAATAGCCATAGTTGATTGTTTCCCCAACATTAATTTTACCACTATCTGCTTTCTCTTTCCCGGTAATAATATTTAGAAATGTACTCTTCCCTACTCCATTTTTCCCTAGTATTCCTATGCGTTCTCCTTTTTTGAAAGTATAGTCGAATCCATCAAGTATTACTAAATCTTCATATGATTTTTTGATGTTTTTCAGTTCTAGTATTTTACCTCCCATCCTATCCATTTTCACATCAATATTCAGCTCTTGTATTACTCTTTTGGAACTTGCTTTTTTCTTTATTTTATCAAAGTTATCTATTCTAGCTTTTGATTTTGTAGTTCTTGCTTTAGGAGACCTTCTTATCCATTCAAGCTCTTTTTTCATAAGCTTTTGTGCCTTTCCAATCTCTACATCAAAATTACTCTCGCGCTCTGCTCTTTTTTCTAAGAAATAGGAAAAATTCCCTTTATGATGATATAGGTTCCCTGCTTCTAATTCCATAATATTATTGCAAACTCGCTCCAAGAAATACCTATCGTGAGTTACCATTAAAACAGTAATATTTTGTTGTTGTAAATATTTTTCTAACCATTCTATCATTGATATATCCAAATGATTGGTTGGCTCATCTAAAAGTAATATATCCGCATTTTCCAATAATAAAAGTGCTAGGGATAGTCTCTTTTTTTGTCCACCTGATAAAGCACCTACTTTTTGCTGAAGATTATTAATGTTAAATTTTGAGAGTATTTGTTCACTTTTTCTATGATAATCCCAAGCATCTTCTTGCTCCATCTTTGCAGTAAGTTCCTCAACAATTCTTTCAGTTTGTGCGCCTCCTTCTTTACTATGATTTTCTACTGCTTTTTCATACTCTTTTACAAGTAAACTAATTTTATTGTGTGCGCTATTTATAAGTTCATTTATAGTTAATCTATCATCAAATATAGCATCTTGAGAAAGATAGGAAACCTTACATTCATTCCTGAAAATAACTTCTCCCTCATCAGGAGCATCTTGCCCTGCTAATATTTTTAACATGGATGATTTACCGGTACCATTATTAGCAATAAGTGCTACCTTATCTCCTTTGGCTAAGCCAAAGCTTAGGCCTTCAAAAAGGATTCTTTCTCCAAAATTCTTTCCTAAATTTTCTACTGCTAATAAGTTCATAGTGCACTATTTTTTCCAGCCAAGTAACCAGTCGTCCAAGCGGCCTGAAAGTTAAACCCACCGGTTACTCCATCAATATTTAATAATTCTCCTGCAAAGTAAATTCCTTTATGGCGTTTACTTTCCATAGTTTGCATATCTATTTCTGATAAATCTATACCTCCACAACTTACAAACTCTTCTTTAAAAGTTGTTTTCCCTTTTACTTCAAACTCATCATTTAAAATCATATTAATAAGCCTGTTTTTATTCTTTTTAGCTAATTCATTCCAAATTTGATTTTCAGCTATTTCTAATTTATTTAACATAAAATGCCATAAACGTTTAGGAATTTCTAAAGGATTATGCTTGTATACTTGCTTCCTGCTTGAAGTCAAACTGCTAAATTGAATTCTTAACTCCTCTTCATTCATTGCTAACCAATTTACCTGTACGCTAAAATTATAATTTTGCTTTGCCAAATCCTGAGCTCCCCAAGCAGACAGTTTTAGTATTGCTGGTCCGCTCATTCCCCAATGGGTAATTAAAAGGGGTCCTGATTGTCTTAATTTACTACCTTTGATAGATGTGATTACATTAGGCACGCTAAGCCCCATAAGTTTAGTTATTGGGTTTTTAGGCATATTAAATGTAAATAATGAAGGTACTGGCTTTATAATTTTATAACCCAACTTTTTTAACCAATCCAATCCGCTTTCCTTAGGACTTCCTCCACTTGCAATAATCACTTTATCAAAAGGGAGTGTTTCTCCATTAATAGATAGGTTTATTCCGTTTTCAATTGGTGTTATAGCGTTAACTTTACTTTTATAAGAAAGCCTGATTCCTAAATTTTCAGCTGTATTAAGTAATAAATCAACAATAGTTTGGGAACTATTACTTGAGGGAAACATTCTGTTGTCTACTTCTGTTTTTAAGACTACTCCCCTACTTTCAAACCAATTAACGGTACCTGTTGTAAAAAAGTGATTGAATGATTTTTTGAGCTCCCTTCCTCCCCTAGGATAATTTTTGATTAGCTTTGAAATACTAAAGGTTGCATTGGTAACATTGCACCTGCCTCCTCCAGATACTTTTACTTTTACAAGTACTTTGTCTGTTTTCTCAAAGATAGTAACATTGGCCTTGGGATTAGTTTCTTTTGCAGTAATAGCTGCCATAAAGCCTGCGGCACCACCACCAATTACTGCTATTTTCATTATTTCTTTTTTACTTGATCAAAAAGAATTACAAAAAAAGAAAGTATCAATATTAACTGAAATATAAAATATAATGTTGATAAGATGATATTGTCACTTAATAAGAATAGTAAGTATAGATTAATGAATCCCACAAGAATTAAACCTTTAATAGAATTCAAAATAACTTGTCCTTTCAATTTTCTAACACTGAATAATAAAAAACTTAATAAAATCATAAAACTTCCAAGAAACTGCTCAACCAAAATAGTTAATTTTGTTTGCTCACCAACTAAGGTAAGTAATGAAATTTTATCAGTAAAAAATAATAAGACAAAACCTATTATAGAAAACACTAAAGTATAAATAATAAAAAATATCTCTGTAAATGATCGTGTATTAGTTGCTCTAGGGACTAATAATGCTTTTTTTTCGTTATTCATGGCTGTAGTTTTTATGAAATTCAAAGATAATAAAAATGGAGGGTTTTACTCCTCCATTTTTAAATCTATATTTTATGTTGTTTATCTGTAGCTAATCTTACGCATTCTTAATGATTCTGGTGTTACTTCAAGGTATTCATTAGCCTGAATGTACTCCATACTTTCTTCTAAAGAAAAGTCAATTTTAGGTGCAATTATAATAGCAGCATCTGATCCTGACTTACGCATATTTGTTAGTTGCTTACCTTTTATCACATTGACATCTAAGTCATTATCCCTAGTGTTCTCTCCAATTACTTGTCCTTTATATAATTCAGCTCCAGGAGAAACAAAAAACCTTCCTCTATCTTGTAATTTACCAATTGAGAATGCTGTTGCACTTCCTGTTTCTTTAGATATTAAAGAGCCTTTCATTCTTTCAGTAATATCTCCTTTAAAAGGTCCGTATTCTCTAAATCTATGCGTCATAATTGCATTTCCAGCAGTTGCAGTTAAGATGTTGTTTCTCAATCCAATTAACCCTCTTGACGGGATGTCAAACTCTAAATGTTGTAAATCACCTTTTGGCTCCATTACTAACATATCCCCTTTTTTCTGAGTAACTAACTCAATTGCCTTACCTGAAAACTCAGCAGGAACATCAATAACTAATGTTTCCATTGGTTCGTGTTTCTTTCCATCAATTTCTTTTATAAGAACTTGAGGTTTCCCTACTTGAAACTCAAACCCTTCTCTTCTCATTGTTTCAATTAGTACTGATAAATGAAGAATCCCTCTTCCAAATACATTGAACTTATCCTCTGAAGTACCATCCTCAACTCTTAATGCTAAATTTTTCTCAAGCTCTTTATATAATCTATCTCTTAAATGACGAGAAGTACAGTACTTTCCTTCTTTACCAAAGAAAGGTGAATTGTTAATTGTGAAAAGCATACTCATTGTAGGCTCATCAATTGAAATTCTTGGTAATTCTTCAGGATTCTCTAAGTCAGCAAGTGTATCTCCAATTTCAAAATCATCAATTCCTACCATAGAACAAATATCACCAGCACGAGCTGTTTTTACTTGTATTTTACCCATTCCTTCAAATACATGTAGCTCTTTAATTCTTACTTTCTTTCTTACACCATCCGCTTTACATAAGATGTAGTCCTTCCCTTCTACTAAATCACCTCTGAAAATACGACCAATTGCAATACGACCAACAAACTTAGAGTAATCCAAAGATGTAATTTGCATTTGTGGAGTTCCCTCATTATAAGGAGCCTCAGGAATTTCAGAAATTACTGTATCCAATAAAGGTAAGATGTTATCTGTCTTATCCTTCCAATCTAAACTCATCCATCCTTCCTTTGAA
Source organism: Thalassomonas sp. (assembly GCA_047617145.1). Classification (GTDB taxonomy): domain Bacteria; phylum Bacteroidota; class Bacteroidia; order Flavobacteriales; family BACL11; genus UWMA-0277. The sequence goes on from JBLGCF010000001.1 coordinate 37,944, forward strand.
GAACCGAAAATTGTTACAAAATCTAACTGATCTTCAGTAGCATCAAGGTTAAACATTAAATCAAACACTGCATCTTGAACTAAATCAGGAGTACAGTTTTCTTTATCTACTTTATTAACAACAACAATAGGTTTTAATCCTAATTCGATAGCTTTACTTAATACAAACCTTGTTTGTGGCATTGCACCTTCAAAAGCATCTACTAGTAACAATACACCATCAGCCATCTTAAGTACACGCTCAACTTCACCACCAAAATCAGCATGCCCAGGAGTATCAATTACATTGATTTTCACATCCTTATAAGAAACGGATACATTTTTAGAAAGAATGGTAATTCCTCTTTCTCTTTCTAAATCATTATTGTCTAATAATAATTCTGTTCTTTCTTTTCTATCGTCAAGAACTTTGCATTGGTCAATAATTTTATCGACTAAGGTTGTTTTTCCGTGATCGACATGGGCAATAATTGCTATGTTTCTGATTGATTGCATATTAAAATTTTAGGCGGCAAAATTACTCTTATTTTTTTCTTATATAAGAAAAGGCCAACAAATGTCAGCCTTTTCTGTAATATTCAAATAATGATCTTATTTAACTTCCATTTATCATGCTTGTTAGTAGTTATCTATTGATTAATGATTATGACCTTTATGTAAGTCTACATCTTTTTGTTTAACTCCCATTAACTCAACTTCAAAAATCAAAGTTGCATTTGGTGGTATCACTCCACCAGCACCTCTTTCGCCATAAGCTAAGCTAGGTGGTATAATAAAAGTTGCTTTTCCACCTACCTTTAATAATGCAATCCCTTCATCCCATCCTGGTATTACTTTACCCTCCCCTAAAGGAAATTCAATAGGAGCGTTTCTATCGTGTGAAGAATCAAACTTAGTTCCATCCGCTAGTTTACCAGTATAATGTACTGATACTGTTTTTCCTGCTTTAGCTTGCTCTCCCTTACCCTCTTTAATCATAAAGTAAGCTAAGCCGCTTTCAGTAGTTGTAGCGCCTTCTGTTAATTTTTTCATTGTTTCTGCAGCTTTATTAGCTTTTTCAGCATTTGCTTTTTCAATTCCTGCTTGTGCAGAAGTAAAAACACTGTTAGCATCAAATGCTTTTGCAGCAGCTCCTTCTCTTATGATAGTTGCTGATATCATTATATCATCTTGCGTAATAGCATTGACAACATCCATCCCTTCAACAACATGTCCAAAAACTGAATGTTTTCCGTCCAACCAAGAAGTTTCTTTATGTGTAATAAAAAATTGTGAGCCATTTGTTGCAGGTCCTGAGTTTGCCATAGATAAAATACCTCCTTTATTATGCTTTAAGTCAGGATGAAATTCATCAGCAAATTTATATCCAGGATCCCCCGTTCCATTACCATCAGGACAGCCACCTTGAATCATAAAGTCAGCAATTACTCTGTGGAATTTTAATCCGTCATAGTAAGGAGTGCCTTTTTCTTTCTTATTGTTTTTTAATGTTCCTTCAGCTAACCCAACAAAGTTGGCTACTGTAAGTGGAGTTTTTTCATATTCCAATTGTATTAGGATTTCTCCTTTTGTGGTGGTGATTTTTGCGTACATACCGTTTTCTAAATTTGATTTTGCATTATTACTAGTTGTATTTTCTTTTTTATTGAAAATATTTTGTGAAAATGAGCTTAATGTTATAGCGCATAGTATTGATAGGATTGTTATTTTTTTCATAGTTTAATTAGTTTTATTTAGTTCAGATTTATATTCATTTATTATTTTTTCAACTTTTATAATCGTTTCATTTACTGAAACTTCAGATATTCCACCTGAAGCATTCATGTGCCCTCCTCCTTTAAAGTATTTATTGGCAATTCCGTTTACTTTAAAGTTTCCTTTTGATCGTAATGACAGTTTAACCATCCCATCTTTTTCAGCTATAAAAACAGCAAATTTTATTCCTTCAATTCCTAATGCATAGTTAACAAATCCTTCCGTATCGCCTTTTTTGAATTCAAATCGCTCTAATTCTTCAGCAGTTAACGAAATTATTGCTGCATTATTATCTGCGTACAATCTTAATTTTTCATTCAGGCAATATCCTAATAGTTTTATTCTGTTGGCTGATGAATTATCATAGATTAAATCATGAATTTTAGCGTTTTCAGCTCCAGCATTAATTAATTCAGCAATTACATGATGTGTTTTTGCAGTAGTTGAAGCATATTTGAAACTTCCTGTATCGGTCATAATCCCTACATATAGGCATTCAGCAATATCTTTGTTCAGGCAACTAGTCATCTTCATAGTCTCCATCACTTCAAACACTAGTTGTGCTGTGGAGCAAGCAGTGGTATCGGAAAAGATAAGTTTAGCAATATCCCTATCAGGATCTTGATGATGATCAATCATAATCTTGGTAGCATTGCTGTTTTTTACTGCATCAGCATAAGTTGCTATTCTACTTAAATGACTAAAATCCAGCAGGAAAATCAACTCTGCCTCAGCAGTAATCTTATCTGCTAAAGCTTCATTTCCTTCATAAGTAATGACATCATCATTACCAGGTAACCAATGTAAAAATTTAGCATATTCATTAGGAGTTATAACCTGAACGCTATGACCTAATTGAGTTAGTAAATGTAATAAACCTAAGGAGGATCCGATAGCATCACCATCTGGTCCTCTATGGGTTGTAATTACTATTTTTTTAGGGCTACTTAATAGTGTTTTTAGTGCTGTTGCATTTTTTGTCATAGGCCTGCAAAAATAGTAAAAGAATTAATAGTAGGTTTTGATATAATTTCTAATTTTGCAAATAAATAATTTAAAAAAAAATATATCAAATGGCTACCAATAAATTAGAAGGTGAGATGATTGACCAGGAAAATAAAATGATGGCAAAATTTAAGAAAGAGCGTCAAGAAAGAATTGGGAACATTACATTTACAATGATTAAGCCAGAAGCTGTTGCAGCTGGAAATACTGGTGCGATCTTAAATAAAATTGAAGGTGCAGGATTTAGAATTGTAGCTTTGAAAAAAGTTCACTTGTCTAAAGAAAGAGCTAGTGAGTTTTATGCTGTACATAGCGAGCGTCCATTCTATGGAGAGCTAGTTGACTACATGTGTGAGTCTCCTATTATTGCTGCTATTTTAGAAAAAGATAATGCAGTGCTTGATTTTAGAGCCTTAATTGGTGCTACTAATCCAGCTGATGCTGCAGAAGGTACCATTAGAGCAGAATTTGCAGAGAGCTTAGCTAAGAATGCTGTACACGGTTCTGATTCTGATGAGAATGCAAATATTGAAGCTGACTTTCATTTCTCAGCTGAGGAAAGATTTTAGTAGATAATTTGTGTTAATACTGAACATGAGCCACTCGAAAGAGTGGCTTTTGTTGTTTCTTAAACCTTATGAATTACATAAGTAACCACTCCCCAAACTTTAAAATCCATCTCCTGAGTAATTTCTATTGGAGTAAAATTTTCGTTTTCTGGCATTAGGTATAGTTTTTTATCCGAAACATTTACTCGCTTTACTGTAAACTCACTATCGATAACCGCTAATACGATACTTCTGTTTTCGGGTTCAATCGCTCTATCCACCAACATAACATCTCCACTTTGTATCCCAGCATCTTTCATGCTCTCTCCTATCGCTTTCACGCAAAAAGTTTGTGCAGGATTGCGTACTAAATAATCATGCAGATTCAAATCCAAATCCATAGCATCATCAGCTGGTGAAGGAAAGCCTGCAGGCACACTCCCTTCAAAAAGAGATATGTTATCAAGCTTATCAGTTCCTAGTGTGTATAATGCAAGATTATCAGTAGTTTTTATAGGTTTCAATTTCATAATTATTTCAAGATAATATCCTTAAGGAAAGGTTTTCCTAGTCTGTTGTTTATTTGTTGCAGGAGTTCAGTTTTTTTATAGCTTAATTCATTGCGCATTGGTGCCGATTTTAGCTTTACATACAATGTGCTTTTGTATATTTTTCGGTCAGTTATATATTTCATAAGCGCCTCTCCCATCAAATCATCCCATATAGATAAGGCATCTAATTCATCAAGTTTTCCAGAAAGCTTTGGGTTTTTCATTAACTTACGGATGATATCCCCAACATTATGTGTGTTTTTACCTCTCATTGTATAGTAGCTCCATTTTCAATTTTAAATATACTATAAGGAATATTTGCTTTGCTTAAAATCTCCTCACTCCTTTCAGCATGTGTGTCAGTAATAAAAACCTGTCCGAAAACACCTTTATTTACAAAGCTAATTAATTTTAGGACTCTATTATCATCTAGCTTATCGAATATATCATCCAATAAAAGGATAGGCTTAAACCCTATTTGATGTTTTATAAATTCAAACTGTGCCAGTTTTAAAGCGATTAAGAATGATTTTTGTTGTCCTTGTGAGCCGATTTTCTTTATAGGGTGTTCATTCATCTCAAAGAGGATGTCATCCTTGTGCGTTCCTGTTTGCGTGTAATTACTAGTTCTGTCCTTAAGTAAGGATTGCTCCATCAGTTCGGAATAACCACCTTCATTTAATTGTGATTTGTAGGCCAAATTAACGGTCTCTTTACTTCCTGAAATTTCAGCATAATATCTGTTAAATACAGGAGTAAGTTCCTTTAGGAAGTCAGTTCTTTCTGCATGAATTTGTGTTCCTAATTGTATGAGCTGATTGTCATAAATCTCAAGTGTTAGCTCATCAAAATATCCTCTTTCGGAAAATTGTTTGAGTAACGCATTTCTTTGCTTTAATGCTTTGTTGTAATTGATGAGTGTTTTTAGGTAGCTTTGTTTGTATTGCGCAATACTGCTATCCAAATACTTCCGCCTTACTTCACTCCCTTCTAGTATCAAGTTGGTATCAGTTGGCGATATAATAACAGTAGGAAACTGCCCAATATGTTCGGAAAAACGTTTGTATTTTTTCTGATTCCGCTTCAATACTTTTCCTTCTCCTTCTTTTAGGTTACATTGTATTTCATCAGTTGAATCCTGTTTCTCAAAAGTTCCTTTTAGCATAAAATAGTCAGCTCCAAACTGTATGTTTTGTGCATCAATATGGTTAAAATAACTTTTGGTTTGCGATAAATAATGAATAGCATCCAGTATATTAGTTTTACCAGCACCATTATTACCTACAAAGCAATTTACTTGTTCGGTAAAATCAAAGCTACTTTGAGCATGGTTTTTAAACTGATTTATTTGTAGGTTTTTTAAATGCAAGGGTTGTAAATTGGTTTTAGTATTTAAGTTCTTTACTCACAAATTAATTTTTATAGAATTCATGATTGCTCAGCAATTCAAAAAACTTATATTTGCGCTCCAAAAATAAGATTAAATGGCTAAAAAAGATAACAAAACAGAAGATCAATTTGCACAAATTGAAGAAACACTTTCAAGAACAGAACAATACATTGAAGATAACCAGAAAAATCTGATTACAGCAGTAGGTGCAGTTGTTGCAGTTATTGCATTATTTATAGGGTATCAGAACCTTTATATTGCTCCTATGGAGAAAGAAGCACAGGCTGATATGTATATGGCAGAGCTTTATTTTCAGAAAGATTCATTCAATTTATCCTTAACTGGTGATGGACAATACTTAGGGTTTCTTGATATTGCTGACGAATACAGTTCAACTAAAGCAGGTGCTTTAGCAAATTATTATGCAGGGTTAGCTTATCTAAACACAGGTGATTTTGAAAATGCAATTGAGTATTTAGGTAATTTCTCATCAGATGATGTAGTGCTTTCATCTTTAGCTTTAGGTTGTATTGGTGACGCTTATATGGAGTTAGCTGATTCTGACAATGCACTTTCATATTATGAAGATGCTGCAGCAAATAATGATAACGAATTTACTACTCCAAGATATATGTTAAAGCAAGCTATGATTCATGAAGCAAATGGTGATGTTGCTGATGCTTTAGCTCTATACAAAGGAATTGAAGCTGATTATAAAACTTCTCGTGAAGGTAATGGAATTGAAAAATACATTGCCCGAGCTGAAAACGCATTGTAATGACTAAAAAAAATACTAACCTCTCCCATTTTAATAAGGAAGAAGTTCCCAATGCCAAAGGTCTTACCTTTGGTATTGTTGTTTCTGAATGGAACGAAAATATTACTAACGGACTTTATAAGGGTGCAATTGAAGCATTAATTGAGTGTGGTGCTGCTACTACTGATATTACTAGAATTGATGTGCCAGGAAGCTATGAGCTTGTGTTTGGCGCTAAGGTTGCTGCAAAGGCTAGTCCTGACGCAATTATCTGTTTAGGTTCTGTTATTCAAGGAGAAACAAAACACTTTGACTTTGTATGTAATGCAGTCGCAATGGGAATTAAAGATTTAAATATTAGTTTGGATATACCTGTTATCTTTGGAGTATTAACTGATAATACTATGGATCAGGCCGAAAACAGGTCAGGTGGTAAATATGGAAATAAAGGAATTGAAGCCGCTATTACTGCTATAAAAATGGCTGTTTTAAATAGGGAATAAATTTCTGCTTAATTTGTTTTTTAGAACCATAAAATTTTTAAGTTTGCAGCCCAATTTACAATGGTCGAGTAGCTCAGCTGGATAGAGCATCTGCCTTCTAAGCAGACGGTCACAGGTTCGAATCCTGTCTCGATCACGAAACAAAAAACTCAGTAAGCAATTACTGAGTTTTTTTGTTTTAAACTTAAGTTCTATTATAAGCTAGCTTCTATTCGATAATTATTCTTTTCTCAACTGTACCGTCATCATAGATGTAAAAGAGAGGAGTGTTGTTTCGGGAGGGTGTTTCTTGTCCTAACATATCAGTAATATTTCTCAAGTTTTTACTAGCATTCTCAATATCTATTATGTCAGTTGGAGTATATGCATTTACAGAAAAAGGAGTCGAAACTATACATCCATTAGCATCTATAACATCTACAGTATATAAACCAGGAGAGAGATTAAGATTTGGATTAGTTGCACTTCCA
>JBLGCF010000002.1:0-36788 GCA_047617145.1 Thalassomonas sp.
CAATGAAGTTGATGTGAAGGGGAGTTTAGTGAAAAGTGATGATAGTGTAATGATAGATGCTACTTTTACTATTCAACTTAAAGATTATAAAATTAAAATTCCTAAAATAGTAATGTACAATATTGCTAAAGAGATTGAAGTTACTGTAAAAGCAAAATTAAAAAAAATATAGATGAAAAAAATACTATTAATTTTACTTTTTTGTCAAGCAACTGTTTTTGCTCAGAATGATTTATTACAATTATTGAGTGATGATTCAAATTTTAAAATAAGCTCTACTTTTAAGGCAGTAAAAATTGTAAATAGTCAATCCGTAGAGTTGGTTAGTAAAGGAGATTTACTTTTCTTGATTCAACATAGGTTTGGGACTTTAAATTCTGGAGCGTATAATTTGTATGGATTGGATAATTCCCAAGTGCGTTTTGGTTTGGATTATGGGGTGAATGATTGGGTTTCAATTGGGTTGGGTAGAAGTTCATTTTTAAAAACGATTGATGCAAATTCAAAAATAAAATTAGTTAGCCAAACCAAGGGAGAGGATGCTTTTCCTTTCAGTTTGGTTTGGTATTCTACCGTTTTCTTTAAGCAATCAATATGGGAAGATATGCAAAAAGAAAGTTATGTTATGACGGACCAAATGAGCTATGCACATCAATTGTTGATTGCACGAAAAATGAATAGTAATTTATCGATTCAGCTAAGTCCAACAATAGTGCATAAAAATGTAGTTGCCAAAGGTGATGCACATGATTTACTTTCTGTTGGCTTAGGAGCAAGGCATAAATTAACCTCAAGAATTTCAGTAAATGCAGAGTATTTTTTGCAATTAAATGAAGCTGAGAATATTAATCCATTATCTATAGGGGTGGATATTGAAACAGGAGGTCATGTTTTTCAGTTGCATTTAAGCAATTCGGCAGCCATGTTTGAGCGTGCTTTTATTCATGAAACAAATGGGAATTGGTTGGAGGGAGACATTTATTTTGGCTTTAATATTTCCAGAGTTTTTACACTAGCAAAATAGAATATCAATATGCAAAATAAACAGTTTGATATAGCAGTAGTAGGAGGTGGAATTGTAGGATTGGCAACTGCTTATCAACTTCAGAAAGAGTTTCCAACACTTAATATTGTTGTTTTTGAAAAAGAAAAAGAATTAGCCTTCCATCAAACGGGTAGAAATTCAGGGGTAATTCATTCTGGTTTGTATTATAAGAATGGTTCCTTAAAAGCAAAAAATTGTGTTGAGGGGAGGAAAGACCTTATTGAATTTGCGCAAGCAAATAAAGTGGAATATGATATTTGCGGAAAGATTGTTGTGGCCATAAATCCTGCTGAAGCTGAACGCTTGGAAGGCTTAAAAGCCAATGGAGAAAAGAATGGATTAAAGGGATTGGCTTTGTTGTCTCCTGAGAAATTTAAAAAGATAGAGCCTAATATTGAAGGCCTAAAAGCACTTTGGGTTCCTGAGGCAGGAATTATAGATTATAAAGGAATAACGAATAAACTTGCTGAGCAAGTCCTTGTTATAAACCCGAATAGTAAAGTAACAACTGGTTGTGAGGTGTTTGATTATAATGTCGATACAATACAAACCTCAAAGGGAGAATTTAATGCTAAGCACATCATTTTTTGTGGGGGCTTGTTTGCCGATAGGTTAGCAACTAAAGATAAAATGAAGTTGGATATGCAAATTGTAGGGTTCAGAGGGGATTATTACGAATTGACTGAGCGTGCAAAATCAAAGGTTAATCATTTAGTTTATCCTGTTCCTAATCCTGAGTTTCCATTTTTGGGAGTGCATTTTACACGAATGATAAATGGTGATATTGAGTGTGGACCCAATGCAGTTTTCACCTTTAAAAGAGAAGGGTATAGTAAGACAGATTTTAGCTTGAAAGATACCTTGCAAGCCCTTGCTTTTTCAGGAACTTGGCGATTGTTCATAAATCATTGGAAATTTGGACTAGCTGAGTACAGAAGGGCGTTCTCAAAATCATTATTTTTGAAGGAATTACAAAAGATGCTGCCAACCCTTAAGATGGAGGACATTGTTGAAAGTAGAAGTGGTGTGCGAGCTATGGCTTTAGGGAGTAATGGTGAAGTAATTGATGATTTTAAAATAATAAAAAACAAAAAGAATATACATGTGCTAAATGCACCTTCGCCAGCAGCAACAGCTTGTTTATCTATTGGAAAGCAAATAATGGAAGAAGCAAAATCACATTTTAATCTGTAATAGATATGATAAAGTTTTTAGGTTTATTATCAAAAAAGAAAAAAGTAAAAGCTGAAGTGGCTGCTGCTATTTACGTGAATTTACTTAATAATGTAATAGAGGTTGGCTTTGTTGAAATTAAAGATTTTATCAATAACAATAATAACTTAGAGGATAATCCTAACCTGACTAATGAAGATGTTGAGTGGTTTAGGAATATTATCTTTTTAGGTAACATGCAAAACTTAGACGCCTTTTTTGAAGACAAGGAGTCCGCTATTTTAAGGGGGCTTATTTTGAATGAAATGCACAAAGAATTACCTGAAAATGAGCAGCATTTAGCAATTGAGCGTTTCTTGGATTATGAAAACTATTTTAATGAATTACTAATTGAAAACGAATATTCAATAAATGCTATGGCTTATGGGATTTTCGAAAAATATAATATTAATGAGTATCAAGGGGATTTGTTTAAACGAAAGAATAAACCAAACCCAATATTTTATAATGAATTGAAGAATCTCTTAAAACACTTTATGTGGAATTGGGAGGATTATTTAGAAAAGAATAAATTGAAATTTTAACAATAAAAAAGCTGAGCATTTGCTCAGCTTTTTTATTGTTAAATATTCTGAATGATATTTATATACCCGTATAGTTACTAGGAGTGATTGCTTTTAATTCAGCTTTAATAGTACTGTTTACATTTAAAGTGTCAATAAAGGAAGCAATGCTTCCCGCATTGATTACCGAGTTAGTTCTTGTTAATTCCTTAAGTGCTTCATAAGGATTAGGGTACCCTTCTCTTCTTAAAATTGTTTGAATAGCTTCAGCTACAACTGCCCAGTTCCTCTCTAAGTCGGCAGCAATGTTTGCTTCATTGATAAGTAACTTATTCACTCCTTTATTCAAGGACGCAAAGGCGATAAGTGTATGTGCGAACGGCACTCCAATATTTCTTAAAACTGTACTGTCGGTTAAATCTCTTTGTAAACGAGAAATAGGTAATTTACTAGATAGGAAAGAGAAAATTGCATTTGCCATTCCTAAGTTTCCTTCTGCATTTTCAAAATCAATAGGGTTTACTTTGTGTGGCATTGCTGAAGAGCCAACTTCTCCTTTTTTAATTTTTTGTTTGAAATAATCCATAGAAACATAGGTCCAGATATCTCTTGAGAAATCAACTAAAATGGTGTTGATTCTGCTGATGTTATCCATGAGTGCTGCTAGATTATCGTAATGCTCAATTTGTGTAGTTGTTTGTTGACGTTCTAGCCCTAAAGCATCAGCAGTAAAAGTATTTGCAAAAATTACCCAATCAATTTCAGGGAAAGCAACATGGTGTGCATTAAAGTTACCTGTTGCACCACCAAACTTGGCAGAAAAAGGAATGGTGTCTAATAATAAAAGTTGCTTTTCAATACGCTCAATAAACACTTGAATTTCTTTACCCATTCTTGTTGGTGAGGCTGCTTGTCCGTGTGTACGCGCCAACAAAGGAATTGCTTTCCACTGATCAGCTCTATCTTTTAATAACGCAATAATTCCAGTTAATTGAGGTAAATATATTTGGTTTACCGCTTCTTTTATAGAATAAGGAACAGCAGTATTGTTTATATCCTGTGAAGTTAATCCAAAATGGATAAATTCTTTAAATTCTTGTAATCCTAATGTATCAAATTCCTCTTTAATAAAGTACTCTACTGCCTTTACATCATGGTTAGTAATGCTTTCAATATCCTTAATTCGTTGAGCATCACTTTCATTAAAGTTCGTGTATAAACCTCTTAGATCACTAAATTTTTCAGTAGGAAAGTGGTTAAGTTGTAGGATAGAACTATTGCAAAGCGCAATGAAATATTCAATTTCAACTTGTACTCTAAACTTGATTAATGCGGCTTCAGAAAAGTATGCTTGTAGGCTAGACGTTTTACTGATATATCTTCCGTCAATTGGGGTAACTGCAGTTAAAGGAGTAAGTGCCATTTTTTATTTTGTTAATTAAAGCTGCAAATTTAAGCATTTTAAATAAGATGTTCTTTGAGAAACGAATTTTACATTTGCTTTTTTACTACTTTTGGAAAATGGAAATACTTATATTGATTGGTATTGGAATTTTATTGCTTTTAGGAATTATTGGATGTTTTGTTCCGATAATTCCAGGACCTCCAATTTCATATGGTGGATTATTAGTGTTTCATTTTTTTAGTTCTTATTCCATTCAAGAAAATATCTTATGGTTGATGGCTTTTGTAGTTATTGCTGTTACAATTTTTGATATATGGGTGCAGATTTATGGCGTGAAAAAATTTGGAGGTACAAAAAAGGCTGTTAATGGTTCTATTATTGGTTTAATTATTGGGATTTTCTTTTTTCCTCCTTTTGGAATAATTATCGGTCCGTTTCTTGGTGCTTTTATTGGAGCTAGAATGGAAGAAAATTCGGATGGAAATAAAGCGATAAAAATTGCACTAGGTGCTCTTGCAGGTTTTTTTGCAGGAACAATGTTGAAACTTTCTGTTAGTGTGTATATTAGTTATATTGTATTTCAAGCAATTCCTTCTTTATGGTAAAGTATAAAGTTTCGGCTGTTTCTTATTTAAATACAGTTCCTTTTATGCATGGGTTAAAGCAAAGTAAGTTGATACACAGTATTGATTTGCAGTTGGATTATCCTTCCATTTGTGCAGATAAACTCATTAATGGTACTGTGGATTTGGCTTTAGTACCTGTAGCCGTTATTCCAAAATTAAGAAAAGCGCATATTATTTCGGACTATTGTATAGGAGCGGATGGTGCTGTGGATACGGTTTGTTTGTATTCGGATGTTCCTATTGAAAAAATTGAAAGCATAGGCTTAGATTATCAATCGCGAACTTCTGTGGCATTGCTTAAAATTTTATTGAATGAATATTGGGAATTAAATCCTGAACTTAAAAAAGCGGCTGTTGGTTTTGAAGGGGATATAAAAGGAAATAATGCTGCTTTGGTAATTGGCGATAGGACTTTTGCTTTGAATTCTAAGCATGCCTATATTTATGATTTATCAGCTATTTGGAAAGAGATGACAGGCCTGCCCTTTGTATTTGCCGCTTGGGTGGCGAACAAAAAATTACCTCAAGATTTTATTACTAAATTTAACATAGCCCTTGAAAAAGGATTAAGTGATGTTGATACTGCTTTGGCTTTAGAGGGGGCTAATTATCCGAATTGTACAAACCCTGAAGATTATTTGAACAATAAAATTTCCTATACCCTAGATGCTGAAAAGCAAAAGGGAATGGAACTTTTTTTAAATAAGTTATCCTAAGGTTTTACCCCTTATTTAGCTTTCTTTAACCTTTTTGCTGCTTTCTTTTCTTTTGCAGATTTAGCTGGTTCTTTTTTTGTGTTTTTCTTTGCGTCTTGTCCTTTCCCCATAATAGTATATTTTTATTAATTTAAGATTAGTTAAAAGTACAATAATTTTTGAACTTATAAGTGTATTGCTCTTTAACTGCCTTTTGATACAATTAATCAATCAGGCTTTTTTAAATTATTTTTTCTTTTTCAATTGTTGCTCTTGTTTTTTCTGCATGTCTTCTAATTTCTTTTGGAACTTAGATTTTGGCTTGGCAGGTTTCTTTTTATTTGCTTCCAATTGTGCCAATATTGCATCTTCATCAATCATTATTTTCATGAAGTATTGCTGGGTGAAAGTAAACATATTCGCTAAAAAGTAGTAGTATGAAAGTCCTGCAGCATAATTATTAAAGAACCCAAGGAACATGATTGGCATAAGGTACATCATCCATTTCATTTGTGCCATTTGCCCGGTTGCCATTGACGAGTTCATGTGTGTGTACAACAAAGTAGACACCGTCATCAATAGCGTAAATAAACTAATATGATCTCCATAAAAAGGAATATTGAAACCTAGGTTGTAAATAGAATCGTATGACGATAAATCATCAGCCCAAAGGAAACTTTCTTGTCTTAACTCAATAGAGGCAGGGAAGAAACGGAACATGGCAATAAGTATAGGGAATTGAAAAAGCATGGGTAGGCAGCCTCCCATTGGGTTTACGCCTGCTTTTCGGTAAAGTCCCATAGTTTCTTGCTGGGCTTTCATTGGATCTTTTCCTTTTAACTTCTCATTAATTTTATCAATTTCAGGTTTTAAAACCTTCATTTTTGCTTGTGATAAAAATGCTTTGTAAGTAAAAGGAGCAAGTCCTATTTTTATGATTAAAGTAAGAATAAGTATAATTAATCCATAAGAAGCAAAGTATTTACTTAGGAAGTCAAAAATATTGATAATAATGTACTGGTTTACCCATCCAAAAATCCCCCAACCCAAGGGTACTAATTCTTCAAAGCCTGAATTATAGGATTCTAATGTTTTATAATGGTTTGGTCCAAAATAAAACTGGAAACTTAATTGTTCATCTCGTTTATGATTATACGGTAATTCAAATTTAGCTGCTAAATCTTTTATGAATTTTGACCCTTCACTTTTAGTAGATGTTAAGTTTGTTGGTTTGTCAAATCCGTTTTTTGCTATAATAATAGCACTAAAGAATTGTTGCTTGAACGCTACCCAGTTTAAACGGGCATTTATTTCGTCTTCATCAGTTGACGTAAAACTTAAATAATCAACCTCATTGTCAGCACTGTATTGGTATTGCAACCCTGTATACATGTCTTGATTCGTCTTGCTTTTCTCAGTTTGTGGCGTTTTCATTTGCCACTCCAAGTTCATGTAATTTACTCCTGATGGAATAATGCTTTCCATTCCTACAAAATTGATGTCAAAATCAATAAGGTAGTCATCAGTAAGCGTGTACACATATTCTACATAATGGCTGTCATCCGCCTTTAGTTTCATGCTTAAAGTATTGCTGCTTTGTTCAGCAACAAAATATAAGTCGGCCGTGTTTATGTTATGTCCTGTCGTAAATTGTAAATTAAAACGCGAGCTATCTGCATCAAATAAATCAAGCGCTAGAGAATCAAAAGTTTGGTATTCTTTTAAAATTACGGATATAATTCTACCTCCTTTGTTTGCAACTGTAATTTTTAATTTATCATTTTCGATTGTCTGAAACTCGTCAGTTCCTATTGCTGCAGAAGCAAAAATTCCATAAGTTGCTTTTAGCTCGTCACTAACCGTATTGTTATTTAGAGTAGGAGTAATACGAGATATTGCCGTTTCAGCAAGTTGGGTTTCAGCAGCTATAATCTCAGTAGGAGTAGTAGTTAGCGTCTGTTCTTGAGGAATTTCAGGGAAGAAGAAAGTATTAAATACTATCAATATGATAGCCATTAATACAAAACCAATTAGTGAATTTTTATCGTATTGTTTCATTTGTAAAACTTGATTATTTGTTATTGATACAGGCCTCAATAAATCCACAGAAAAGCGGATGAGGATTAGCTACTGTACTTTTGTATTCTGGGTGAAATTGCACACCAACAAACCATGGGTGAGTAGGGATTTCTACAATTTCAACTAAATTAGTTTTTGGGTTGATACCAGTGGCAATCATTCCTGATTTTTCAAAATCAGCTTTGTAGCTATTATTGAATTCAAATCTGTGCCTGTGACGTTCGCTTATCTCTGTATTGTTATATGCATTATAAGCATTCGAGCCTTCAGTAAGTTGGCAGTCATAAGCACCCAATCGCATTGTGCCTCCTTTTTCAGTTACTGCTTTTTGCTCTTCCATTAAGTTAATAACAGGAGCACTAGTAGCTTCATTCATTTCTATAGAATTGGCATCTTTATGCCCTAGTACATTTCTTGCGTATTCAATTACTGCCGATTGCATTCCAAGGCAAATTCCTAAAAATGGAATATTGTTTTCTCTGATGTATTTTATGGCAGAAATCTTTCCTTCCATTCCTCTGTCGCCAAAACCAGGAGCAACTAGAACACCACTTAATCCTGCTAATTTTTCAACTACATTACTGTCATTAATTTCCTCAGCATGTATCCAGTTTACTCTTACCTTACAGGCATTTGTTGCTCCTGCATGAATAATTGCCTCTGATATGGATTTGTAAGCGTCTTGTAATTCAACATATTTACCTACCAATCCGATAGTTATTTTTTGTTTCGGATTTTGAATTCTTTGCAAGAAATTACACCATTGTTCTAATTTTACTTCCGTATTGTCTGCTAAACCTAATTTACGCAATACTACTTTATCCAACCCTTCTTTTTGCATCAATAAAGGTACTTCATATATTGTTGAAGCATCCATTGCTTCAATAACAGCATCACGCTCGACATTACAAAAACGGGCTACTTTTCTTTTTATTTCAGATCCTAAAGGATGTTCCGTACGGCAAACTAAAATATCAGGCTGTATTCCTGCTTCTAATAAAGTTTTAACAGAGTGTTGTGTTGGCTTTGTTTTTAATTCCCCTGCAGCAGCTAAGTAAGGTACTAGTGTTAAATGAATAAATAAAGCTGAATTCTCTAGCTCCCATTTTAGTTGTCTAACCGCTTCAATGTAGGGTAAGGCTTCAATATCACCCACTGTACCTCCAATTTCAGTGATTACAAAATCGAATTTTCCAGTGTTACCAAGAAGTTGTATTCTTCTTTTTATCTCATCAGTAATATGAGGGATAATCTGAACAGTTTTTCCAAGGTAATCTCCTTTTCTCTCCTTTTGGATTACTGTTTGGTAAATTTTACCTGTCGTTACATTATTGGCTTGTGAAGTAGAATTGTTCAAAAAACGTTCATAATGTCCTAAGTCTAAATCAGTTTCTGCACCATCATCTGTCACGTAACATTCCCCATGTTCATAAGGGTTCATTGTTCCCGGATCTACATTAATGTAGGGGTCCAATTTTTGAATGGTTACGGAATATCCTCTAGCAGTTAATAATTTACCCAAGGATGCTGAAATGATTCCTTTACCTAATGATGATGTTACACCACCAGTTACGAAAATATATTTTGTAGGAGATTTACTCACAGTTTACAGTAGTTTTTGTTTTCGTAAAAATACTATTTGTAACTGATATTTCTTTTAATGATAAAAGTTTTATTAAAAGTTTTTTTAAGCTAGCTAACTTATTTAGAATGTGATGCTTGCGCCAAAGCTAGGCATAATTGGTAATTGATTCACTCTTTCGTACTTTACACGGTTAAAATAAAAGATGTTCTCTCGGTTATAAGTGTTAGTTACAGACAGTGTCATGTCAAGTTCGGAGCTTTTGTTTAGCTTAATGCTTTTGGAAACTGATGCATCTAGCCTATGGTAATAAGGTAATCGCCCTTCATTTAGCTCTGCATATTCTATTCCTAATTCGCCATTAGTAGTTGTATAATCTGTATTAATTCCATCAGCAAAAGTTAGGTTTTCATAAAAGCCTTGTGTTTGTGTAAACGGAAATCCTGATCCTAAATTCCATCTCATATCAGCCTTCCAACTATCGCGCTTACCAAACTTATAAGAAGTGACAAAGTTCACATTATGTTTTCTGTCAAAATGAGGGCTATAAGTTCTGTTTCCATCATCCCTGGTAATAGACCCAATTGAGTATACAGCCCATATGTATAGTTTTTTGCTTTTAAATTTAACCAATAAATCTATTCCTTTTGCAACTCCATTTTCAATAATAAATTCGTCATCAGCATTGGATGTCATGTTACGGTTGATGTTTGTAAGCTGAGTAAAATCTTTGATGTATCCTTCTAATTGAAAGTCAATCCTTCTGCTAATATCATATTCAACACCTGCAATTAAGTGTCTTGCCTTTTGGAATTTATTGGTGTAAGCTGTTCCGTCTGCACGGTCAGGAATTTCTTCAGGAGAAGATATGATTCCAGAAAATAAGTTAATTACATCTCTATCGGAAGTTGTACTCAATATATTTTGAGAATAATAACCTGATGAAACTTTGAATCGCATACGGTCACTGGCAATATACTTCATTCCTAATCTTGGTTCGGGCGATACGCCTAAAGTATATTTTTGTAAACGAAAACCAGGTTCAATAATAAAACGAGTTGTGCTTATTTGATAGTTTATATAAGCTGAAAATTCTGATGTATTTTCGTTTTGTTCAATTTTAGAATTTACAGAATTATAAGTAATGAAGTCAGTTGAGAAGCCATGAATATCAAAACCATATTTTATTTTTCCTTTAGGTTGAAAATAAGTAAAATCAAAGCCCATGTTAAAGCCATTAATTCCGCTTTCTCTAATTCTAATCTTTCCTTGTGAATCAATTTCTTGCAATGATGTTTTGTAAGATGATTGCGCAAAATTACCTTCAATTAAAACAGGAGAACCTCCTGGAATTAAAATAAATTCTGAACCTATTCCTTGTGATGTCCAATTCAATTCTGAAATACCTTCATAATCTACTTTGTCCTGAAAATTGAATCCAAATATATTTACTTTACTTCCATTATTTCCGTGAAAGGATATTTTACCGTATAAATCGGTATAGGAATAAGGCATTCCTTTTTCATCAAAATACAGAATTGGGTATTTGTATAAAATTTCGGAACTTTTATCTAGATAAGAAGTTTTTCCTGAAAAAACAAATGATGATTTTTTATTTCCTAAAAGCGGCCCTTCTACAAATAGTTTAGACCCAAAAGTGTTAGCTGATAATTTCCCTCCAAACTCTTTTTTATTTCCATCTATCGTTTTTATGTCCATTATGGAAGAAATTCTTCCTCCATATTCTGCACTAAATCCTCCTGTGTATACATCCGTATTTCTGATGATATCGGTATCAAAAACTGAAAATAAACCTATGGAGTGAAAAGGACTGTAAATTGTCATTCCGTCCAGCAATACTTTGTTTTGTATTGGTGAACCTCCTCTTATGTATAGTTGTCCACCTTGATCTCCTGTGAAAACTACTCCAGGAATTACTTGTAGATATTGTGCTAAATCAGGTTCGCCACCAATAGTTGGAATCATTTCCATATCCTGCTTGGTAATTTTTATAACTGCTGCTCTTACTTCTGTTTTCATTTCAGCTCTTTCGGCCGAAATTCTCACTTCACTTAGCTTTACGCTCGATTCTGCAATTTCAAGATTTTGAGTCAAAACTTTTCCTGCTTTTAAAGTGATGTTTACTGTTGAGGTGTCGTAACCAATATAAGTAACCATTATGGTGTATTCGCCAGCTACTACTTTCGCAATATTATACATTCCGTTAATATCAGTTGGCGCACCAATTGTTGTTCCTTGTAAAAATACATTACAGAACATGATTGGTTCTCCACTACTCTTATCATAGACAAATCCTCTGATATTTCCTGTTTGAGAAAAAGCAGTTGTAGTAAATAAAGTGATTGAAACTAAAAGTAAAAATTTGCGCATTGTTGTAAAAATTAGTCCGCAAATATAACTAAATATAGCAAGGAATATTATGCGTGCAGAATTTTGAAAATCAACTCTTTTAGGAGCCCTTCATGTGTGGTGCTTTTATTGTTAACTCCCTTGCTTTTAAGGTCATAATCCTTAAGGTATTCAAAAATATAAAAGAGCTGGCGCTTGGTATAGTTGTTAGCTGCTGTTTGGTATTGGCTTACAAAAAAAGGATTTACCTTTAATGCACTAGCTGCTGATTTTGGACTTTTATCCTCTAGAAAATGATAAACCATTATTTTTTGAAAATAAGAAAATAATGCACTAAGCACGGGCACGATATTGTGGCTTTTAGGGTTTGCAGCAAAGTGATTGATAATGCGGTTTGCTTTTACAACTTCCTTTTTTCCTAATGCATTTTGCAATTCAAAAACATTATAGTCCTTACTGATACCAATATGGTATTCAATAAGTGCTGTGGTAATTTGTTCTTCTTTTTTAACCACTAACATAAGTTTGTCTAGTTCATTAGTGATTTTAGATAAATCAGCACCAATATATTCTGCTAATACTGCTGTTGCACTATTGTCAATTTTAAACCCATTTTCAGTTATATAGGTGTTTATCCAAGCTGGGATTTTATTGTCGTATAATTTTTTACTTTCAAAAACGACACATTTTTTTGCTAAGGTTTTTCCGAACTTTTTTCGTTTATCAACTGATTTTCCTTTGTAACAAATCACCAAAAGGGTAGAGGGCTGTACATTGTCTAGGTAAGCATCTAATACATCAATATCTTTTAAATGTTGCGCTTCCCTAATGATGACTACTCTTTTTTCTGATCCAAAAGGAAACTGCTTGGCTTCAGCAATTGCCTGTGCTGTTTCAATGTCTTTTCCGTAAAGAATGACTTGATTAAATTCAGCCTCTTCAGCTGAGAGTACATTTTTGGAAAATGCATTGGCTAGTTTGTCAATATAATAAGGTTCATCTCCCATTAAAAAATAAACGGGTTGCAAATCTTTATTTGCTATTGATGATATGATTTCTTTATAATTCACTTATTTTGTTGCTATGAATATGCCTCAATTAAATTTACCGAATGCAGGCCTCAAAACTAAATTAGTTGAAGGAACTACACAAGTTTTTGATGCAGTAAGAAAAAAATATTTGGTTTTAACTCCTGAAGAGTGGGTAAGGCAACACTTTATTCATTATTTAAATAAGGAAAAGAACTATCCTTTAGGATTGATGGGGGTGGAGCAAATGCTGAAGTATAATACTATGCAGACTCGGGCTGATATTGTATTATATACTGCTGATGGAAATCCAAATATGATTGTGGAATGCAAAGCCCCTAGTGTGAAGATTACCCAAGATGCTTTTAATCAAATTGCAAAATATAATTTCAAATTGCAAGTTGATTTTTTAGTAGTAACCAATGGTATGCAGCATTTCTGTTGCGCTATGGATTATGAAAATAACAAGATTACTTTTTTGGAGGAAGTTCCTGCTTATTAGCATATTTCTTTTGCATAGCTACACCAGATACTAAGCCAAGACATGTTCCCAAACCTATATTATCGAAAACCACTCCAAATGCTATACCCAGGCATAATCCAACTCCAATATAATATTCAGATTCTTTTTTAGATTTTTCTTCTTCTTACATATAGGGTATAAACCCTAACTCTTTAGTTCGTGTCTGTAATAAAGCCTGTTCATTTGTGACAGGGTTTTTTTATACATTTTTCTAAGCATTAGCTAGTTAGTATTGCTTATTTTTGCGCCCTTAAAAATTAAATTAAAATGAAATCAACCTTTAAGTTTATTACATCAAGTCAAGGAAGTATTAAAGACGATATGCTATCAGGATTAACAGTCGCGCTAGCATTAGTTCCTGAAGCTGTTGCTTTTGCTTTTGTAGCAGGAATTTCTCCAATTATTGGCTTGTATGGTGCATTTATGATGGGTTTAGTTACTGCTATTTTTGGTGGTAGACCAGGTATGATTTCAGGAGCAACAGGAGCTTTGGCAGTAGTAATGGTGCACTTGATAAAAGAAGGAAATGCAATGGGTCCTGATGGCGCAATGATGGGCTTGCAATTTCTTTTTACAACTTTAATTTTAACAGGAATCTTTCAAGCTTTTGCAGGTATTATGAAGATGGGTAAATTTGTGAGAATGATACCGCATTCGGTAATGATGGGTTTTGTAAATGGTTTAGCAATCGTGATTTTTACATCTCAATTAGGGATGTTTCAGTCAGGTGGAGAGTGGCTTGAAGGTTCAGCTATGTTTACAATGTTAGGTTTAGTTACGTTAACTATGGGAATTATGTTTTTCTTGCCAAAAATCACTAAAAAAGTACCTGATGCATTGGCTGCAATTATTGTAGTTTCACTTATTGTTATCTTTGGAGATATTGATACACAAACAGTAAAATCTTTTATTGTAGCAGGAGGTGGTGATGGTTTAAAAGCAGGCTTACCAACTTTTAATATTCCTATGATAGCCTTGAATTTAGAAACTTTAGGATTTATTGCTCCTTATGCTTTAATCTTGGCAGCAATTGGATTGATTGAATCTTTAATGACCCTTAATTTGATTGATGAGTTAACGGAAACACATGGTAATGGAAATAAAGAATGTGTAGCGCAGGGTGCTGCAAATATTTTAAATGGCTTTTTCGGAGGTATGGGCGGTTGTGCTATGATTGGGCAGTCAATTATTAATATAAAATCAGGAGGTAGAGGTAGGCTTTCAGGAATAACGGCTGCATTATCTTTGTTGGCTTTTATCTTGTTTGCATCCACTTATATAGAGATGATTCCTATTGCCGCTTTAGTTGGGGTTATGTTCATGGTTGTGATTGGAACATTTGCTTGGAATACCTTTAAAATCTGGAATAAAGTACCCCTTTCTGATGTGTTGGTAATTGCTTTAGTTACAATCCTAACAGTAGTGTTCGATTTGGCTGTTGCGGTTATTTCAGGAGTTATTGTTTCAGCATTGGTATTTGCTTGGGAAAATTCATTAATGATTAGAGCAAGAAAGCATACGGATGAGCACGGTATAAAACATTATGAATTATTTGGGCCTGTTTTCTTTGGTTCTATTGAGTTATTCAACTCAAAATTTGATGTAAAAAATGACCCTAAAGAAGTAGTGGTTGATTTTGCAGAATCGCGTGTGGTTGACCAATCAGCTATTGAAGCTTTAAATAAATTAGCTGAGCGTTATCAAAAAAATGGGAAGACAATTCACTTGCGTCATCTTTCTGCTGATTGTGTGAAACTCATTAAAAGGGCAGAAAAAATCTGTGATGTAAATGTGTTAGAAGATCCTGATTACTTTGTAGCCATTGATAATTACAGACATGCATTAGCGAAAATGTAAAGCTAAAAAAAGCCCATTGAAAAGTGGGCTTTTTATTATTTGTTAATATTATTTGAGTTTAATAAATAACATTAATAGTTCCTGTTTTTGAAAAAGCTCTTTTGTCTTCTCCTATTATTTCAATAGAATAAGTATAGGTTCCTTGTTGTACTATTTTTCCCTCAAACCTTCCGTCCCAGAATTTATCTATATTATTTGTTCTATATAATTCTTTCCCCCATCTATTCATAATCGCCATATTAAATGAAGAAATTTCATTTCCAATAATCACAAACAAATCATTGTGTTCATCTCCATTTGGAGTAAATGTATTTGGGATATAAAGCTCTACTCTTGGTATAAATTGAACAATTGCATTAGTAGAGGTGCCAATACAGCCTTTGTCTGTTTCAACAATTATATAAGTTGTGAGCGAGCTGTCAGCTATTAGGTATTCATCTTCTGACAATAGAGAGTCATTGTCATTATACCACCAATAATAAGCATAAGTTCCTGCTGACAATTCTATTCTCTCCCCAGAGTATATTTCGTAGAAATCAGGATTTATAACCGGATAAGGAATTGGGTTCAGAATAATATTAATGTTTGAGCCTATGATGTCAGCTTCACAAGTATTAATGTCATCAGCTAGAGTAATATTATACTGTCCTGGAGTAGAGGTTAATAAAGAATAATTAGAGTAATTAATATTATTTACTGTTGAAGAAAAACTACCATTGGTATAAGTTAAATTCCAAGGCAACAGTCCGCTAAAAGAGAAATTGATAGTTGTAGTTGTTCCGTCATTACAAATTTCGCCACCACCACTTATTGTTGCAATAGGTGTTATGTCTTGAGTAATGATTATCTGATCAATAGCAATACATCCATTGTCATCAGTAACTGTTATTGAAATGCTTCCATCTTCAACCGTTAAAATACTTCCAGTTGATCCGTCACTCCATAAATAGGAATAGGGTGTTGTGCCATTAGTAACTATAGGGTTAATAAGTACTGATGCTCTACAAGGTATTGTACTGTCATTTCCTAAAATAACTATTGGTAGTTCATTTACTTTTATAGTTTCATTTTCTGTGTCATTACAACCATTTGCATCTGTAAAAGAGTACGTGATTGTGTTGTTCCCAATTAAACTAACTGATGGAGTAAATATATTTCCGGCTAAACCATTCCCAGTATATATCCCTCCTGTAGGGGTTGCAGTAAGATTAATAGCTGGATTATCACTGCATAGATCATTAATAGTAGGAAAGTTAATGGTGGGGTTTAGGTTGCTATTAATTGTTAAAAAAGAAGTGTCATTAGGGCAAGTAACGGTAGCTCCAGGAACTGGTGTTCCCTGAACGATATAAGAGAAAGTTCCGTTAATTAACAATGAAGGGTCAAAATTATTAGATGCTAATGTCCCCCAAGAGTTATCATACCAAACCCCTCCAGGGTTAGGGGATCCATTTAGTTGAGATTCTAAAATAAAAGAAGGATCAGTTTCACAAAAATCAACAGTATTGTCTATCCCTGCATCTCCATCAATGCAACAATTTGTTGTTCCATTTCCTCCCGTTTGAGAGAAATCAATATTGCAATTTGTGTTTGAGTAATTAGTAATTAAAAGAACATAGTATTGTCCAACAACAGCATTTGTTATATCACAATCTTCAATAGCTGCAGTAGAATAACTGCAATCTTCAATATAAGCCCCGGTTAAGCTGTCACACATTGTTGCAGGATCATTAAAGGGCCCCCAACAAATAAAATCAATATCTACTAAAGGGGTGCTTTGCATAGTTATTGTTAAATTACCAGGCTGATCAATTTGCAGGAAATAAAAAGCGGGATTTGGTTGAGTTCCTAAACAACCATAATCTGGTCCAACTGGAGCGGTAGTATTTGTTGATGCCGGAAAGGTATAATTTGTACCTGTACAAAAACCATCTGCATTAGCGCAATCACTTGATTGAGCGAGAACAATTTGCGGAAGTGTTAAAAATAGGATAAGAAGTATTTTCTTCATGATACAAAAATAACTAAAATATTTTAATTGTGTTTTTTTTAGAAAGTGTCATCTTATGGATTCAAAAAAAACACTTAAAAGTGGGCTTTTTATTATTACGAAACTAAGTTTAAGCGTTCTGTTTTCTGATTAAGTTAAGTGCCGATCCAGCTTTAAACCAATCAATTTGAGCTTCATTGTAAGTATGGTTTAACATAATCGTTTCAGTTGTCCCATTAGCATGAATCACTTCTAAAGTCAATTGTTTTCCGTCTGAAAATGAATTTAAATCAGTGAAGTTGAAAATATCATCTTCTTTTATTAAATCATAATCAGCTTCATTCGCAAATGTAAGCCCTAACATTCCTTGTTTTTTAAGGTTTGTTTCGTGAATTCTGGCAAATGATTTTACAATTACTGCCATTACTCCAAGATGTCTTGGTTCCATAGCTGCATGTTCTCTTGATGAACCTTCACCATAATTATGATCACCCACTACAATAGAAGTAATTCCTGCTGTTTTGTAGGTTCTTGCAATATTTGGCACTTCATCAATACTTCCATCTATTTGGCTTACTACAGCATTTGTTTTTCCTCCAAAAGCATTTACCGCACCAATCAAACAGTTGTTAGATATATTATCTAAATGACCTCTGTATTTTAGCCATGGTCCTGCCATAGAAATATGATCGGTAGTACATTTCCCTTCTGCTTTTATCAATAATTTTGCTCCTGTAATGTTTTCTCCATCCCAAGCAGTAAAAGGAGTTAATAGTTGCAATCTGTTTGATTCAGGGCTAACAACTACTTCAATTCCACTTCCGTGTTCAGCTGGTGCTTGATATCCATTATCCTCTACTGCAAATCCGTTTTTAGGTAATTCTACTCCGTGAGGTTCTGATAGTTTCACTTGCTCTCCATTTTCGTTGGTTAGTGTGTCAGTTATAGGGTTGAAATCCAATCTCCCGGAAATTGCAATTGCAGCTACCATTTCTGGTGAACCTACAAATGCGTGTGTGTTTGGGTTTCCGTCTGCACGCTTGGCAAAGTTTCTGTTAAAGGAATGAACAATTGTATTTTTTTCTTGTTTGCTAGCTCCCTCTCTGTCCCATTGTCCGATACAAGGACCGCAAGCGTTCGTAAATATTTTAGTGGATTCAAATTTCATAAACGAATCCATCAATCCATCTCTTTCAGCTGTAAAACGAACTTGCTCCGAACCAGGATTTATTCCTAAAGTTGCTTTAGGTTTAAGTCCCTTAGCTACAGCATCCTCTACAATAGAAGCGGCTCTTGTTAAATCCTCATAAGAAGAGTTGGTGCAAGAGCCGATTAGTGCCCACTCTACATCTAAAGGCCAGTCATTTTTCACTGCCTTTTCTTTCATTTCAGAAACTGGAGTTGCCAAATCTGGCGTAAACGGTCCGTTTAAATGGGGCGTTAATTCTGATAAATTAACCTCAATTACTTCATCAAAATATAATTCAGGATTTTCGTAAACTTCCGCATCTCCTGTTAAGTGTTCTTTTATTTCGTTTGCAGCATCTGCTACATCATGTCTGTCTGTTGCTCTTAAGTATCTTTCCATACTCTTATCATATCCAAAAGTTGAGGTTGTTGCTCCAATTTCAGCTCCCATATTGCAAATTGTTCCTTTCCCTGTTGCCGAAAGTGATTTTGCTCCTTCCCCAAAATATTCTACAATAGCACCAGTTCCACCTTTTACGGTAAGTATTCCAGCAACTTTTAATATCACATCTTTAGCTGATGTCCAACCGCTTAATTTTCCAGTTAGTTTTATTCCAATTAATTTTGGGAATTTCAATTCCCAAGGCATTCCTGCCATTACATCTACTGCATCAGCACCACCAACACCAATGGCAACCATTCCTAATCCACCAGCATTTACTGTATGCGAATCGGTTCCTATCATCATTCCTCCTGGGAAAGCGTAATTTTCTAGTACTACTTGATGGATAATTCCTGCTCCTGGCTTCCAGAAACCAATTCCGAATTTATTACATACCGAACTTAAAAAGTTAAATACTTCATTGTTGGTATTCAAACTTTCTTGTAAATCTTTATCTGCTCCTAATTTAGCCAAAATTAAATGATCGGCATGTGTAGTAGAAGGTACAGCTACTTTATCTTTTCCTGCTTGCATAAATTGTAACAATGCCATTTGTGCAGTTGCATCTTGCATGGCTACTCTGTCTGGTGCAAAATCAACATAATCCTCTCCTCTTGTAAATGCAGTCTCTGCATTGCCTTTCCAAAGGTGAGTGTAAAGAATTTTCTCAGAAAGTGTTAACGGTTTTCCTGTTACTTTTCTAGCAGATTCAACTGCCTCAGGGTACTTTTTGTATACCTTTTTTATCATGTTAATATCGAAAGCCATAAATTTTTTATTTGGTTGCAAATTTAAGAAAATTCAAGGGATTTTTTGGTGTGAAAAAAGAAAATTTTAGGCAATAAAAAAGCCGAACACTTAGGTTCGGCTTTTAAATAATCGAGTTGAATCTAATTATTCAGCAACAACACTATAATTTACAGTTACACTAACCGTTCTGTGTAATCTTACTTCAGCTTCATATTTCCCTAATTCTTTTACCTTAGGAAGTTTTACGAAACTTGCGTCAATAGTATGACCTAGAGCTGCTAAAGCATCCGTAAATTGTGATGTTTTTATAGAACCAAATAATTTGTTTCCTCCATCAGCAACTTTCCCTGTTAATACAATTTCTAATTTAGGTAATGCTTCTGCAATTTTGTTTGCAGCAGTAATTTCAGTTTCTTCTTTTTTAGCTTGTTGTTTTAAGTTTTCAGTTAAAACTTTTACAGCCGATTCAGTAGCTAAAATTCCTAATCCTTTTGGGATAAGGAAGTTTCTTCCGTACCCATTTTTTACTGAGACGATTTCATTTTTGAAACCTAATTTCTCAATATTTTCTTTTAATATAATATCCATTTTCCTTAAGTTTTATGATTATTTCAAGTTATCAGCTACATACGGTAAAAGAGCGATTTGTCTTGCTCTTTTTACTGATACGGCTAATCTTCTTTGGAATTTTAATGAGTTACCAGTAATTCTTCTTGGTAAAATTTTCCCTTGCTCATTTAAAAAACGCATTAAAAATGCAGGATCTTTATAGTCAATATAATCTATCCCCATTTTTTTGAAACGGCAATATTTATTTTGTTGTCTTAATTCAATATCTACTGGAGATAAGTATTTGATGTCTGTTTTATTTCCCATGATTATTCAGCTTTTGCGTTAGTACTTAATTTCTTTTTTCTTCTATCAGCATAAGCTAAGGCAAATTTCTCTAATTTAACAGTTTGCCATCTTATAACACGCTCGTCTCTTTTGAATTCAACTTCAAAGTCATTTATCATTTGACCATCAGCTTGAAATTCAATTAGGTAATAAAAACCTGTTTTTTTCTTTTGGATTGTGTATTTTAGTTTCTTCAATCCCCAATTTTCTTCATTGGTAATTTTTCCTTTGCTAGCCTTAATGTGGTCAACAAATTTCTTTACTGTTTCCTTTACCTGATATTCAGATAAAACGGGATTCATAATGAAAACAGTTTCGTAAGTAGTCATCTTTTGTTTGTTTTAGTTAATATTTTTTACGGGCGGCAAATTTAGTAAAAACATTCAATACTACATAATTAGAGACATTTTTTAATTTGATTAAATATTTAACCG
Organism: Thalassomonas sp.; assembly: GCA_047617145.1. GTDB lineage: Bacteria > Bacteroidota > Bacteroidia > Flavobacteriales > BACL11 > UWMA-0277. Next base: position 20,648 of record JBLGCF010000002.1, read on the forward strand.
CTATTTTATAAGAAATGTTAGTTTTGTCTTTCGTATTTTTAAAATTAAATAAATGAGTGATTTTATTGTTTCTGCTAGGAAGTATAGGCCATCAACTTTTGATGCTGTTGTTGGGCAGTCGTCAATTACCTCAACTTTAAAAAATGCAATAAAATCAAATCAGTTAGCGCAATCTTTTTTGTTTTGCGGACCAAGAGGAGTAGGTAAAACCTCTTGTGCTAGGATATTGGCAAAGACAATAAATTGCGAAAACATAACTGATAATGTAGAGGCGTGTAATACTTGTGTCTCTTGTAAATCCTTTAATGAAAACGCATCCTTTAATGTGCATGAGTTGGATGCAGCATCTAATAATTCGGTTGATGATATTAGAAAACTAGTGGATCAAGTTCGTTTTGCTCCTCAGGTTGGTGATTATAATATCTATATTATTGATGAGGTGCATATGCTGTCTGCTCAAGCTTTTAATGCTTTTTTGAAAACTTTAGAAGAGCCGCCAAAGCATGCTAAGTTTATTTTAGCAACTACTGAAAAACATAAAATTATTCCAACCATTTTATCAAGATGTCAAATTTTTGATTTTAAAAGAGTAGGAATAACAGATATCTCTAATCATTTAGCTTTTGTTGCAAAAAGTGAGGGGATTGAAGCACAGCAAGAAGCTTTGCATTTAATTGCTCAGAAATCGGATGGTGCTATGCGTGATTCCTTATCAATGTTTGACAGGTTAGTGAGCTTTTCAGATAAAAAATTAACTTACCAAGGAGTAATTGAGCATTTAAATATCTTGGATTATGATTATTATTTTAAAGTAACTGATGCGCTTTTGAAAAATGATATTAATGCTTTATTGAATTTATTTAATGAAATATTAGATAATGGTTTTGATGGACATCATTTTATCAATGGCTTGGCTGAGCATTTAAGAGATGTTTTAGTTTCCAAAGATGAGAGTACATTAAAATTATTAGAAAAAGGAGAAGCTTTGCAGAATAGATATCTGGAACAATCAAAGGTTTGTAGTCTTGCATTTTTAATTCCTGCTTTAGATTTATGTAATGAATGTGATGTGCAGTATAAAACATCAAACAATAAACGGCTTTTAGTTGAGTTATCGTTAATGCGAATTTCTTCCATAGGACATCAAATAGCTGAAAAAAAAAGCCCTAAAAGTTTTATAGTCACCTTAAATGATGAGAAAAAGCATGTTTCTGTTGAAAAAGTGACTGAAATTAATGAAAAAATAGAAAAAACGACCGAAAACTATAAAAAACCTGAAAGTGAAGTATTTAAACTAAAACCAATTCCAAAAATTTCATTATCAGCCAAAAAGCAATCCAAAACAATTTCGATAACAGCAGCTTTTCAGCAGATAAATAAAAAGAAAGAAGTTGATCAAGAAGAAGTAGATGCTTCAAATTTAAGAAACCAGGATTTTTCAGCAAGTAAAATGCTACAAACTTGGAAGGAGGTAATCGCATTTGTAAAGCAAAAAGGAAAATCAAATTTAGGAATTACATTAGGTGTTTTTCCTCCAGAATTAAAGGAAAATTATGAAATTGTACTATCCTTAAGTAATAGTTCGCAAGTTGAGATGTTACTAGAAGAGAAGTATATGATTTTAGAATTTTTAAGGAATAAGTTAGAGAACGATTATATTGAAATAACAACTAAGGTAATTGAAGGAGAAAAAAGCAATATCCCTTATACCAATAAAGATAAATTTGCCAAAATGATGGAAGAGAATCCTCATTTGGAAACTTTAAGAATGAAGCTGGGACTTGATCCTGATTATTAACAGAAAAACTAATGAATATGAAACCAAAACAAATCTTAACCATTGCGCTAATAGTAGTAGCAGGAATCTATTTCGCAATAAATGCAAAAGAACAAATGAATAAAATTGAAAATAATTATGAAACGGTAGCAAATGATCCGTTAAAGGCAAGAGTTTATACCTTAGATAACGGACTTAAGGTGTACTTAACAGCTTATGCTGATGCGCCTAGAGTTCAAACAAATATTGCTGTGCGTGCTGGCAGTAAAAATGATCCTGCTGACGCTACAGGTTTAGCGCATTATTTAGAGCATATGTTATTTAAAGGTACTGATATTTATGGTTCTTTGGATTTTGAGAAAGAAGCACCAATGTTAGATATGATTGAAGCACTTTATGAAGAGTACCGTACGATTGATATGGATGATGAAGTGAACAGAAATAGAGTATGGAGGCAGATTGATTCTATTTCGGGTGAGGCTGCAAAATATGCCATTGCCAATGAGTACGATAAAATGGTAAGTGGGCTTGGCGCAAAGGGTACGAATGCTTATACATCTAATGAAAAGACAGTTTATATTAATGATATTCCTTCTAATCAAATTGAGAAATGGTTAAAATTAGAAGCAGAGCGTTTTCGCTATCCTGTTTTTAGATTATTCCATACAGAGTTAGAGGCAGTATATGAAGAGAAAAATAGAGGGTTGGATAATGATGGAAGTAAAATGTTTGAAGCACTTTTTGATGGTTTATTTCCTACACACCAATATGGGCAACAAACTACAATTGGTACAATTGAACATTTAAAAAATCCTTCTTTAACTGAAATCAGAAAGTATTTTAATAAATACTATGTGCCAAATAATATGGCAATGTGTCTTTCGGGTGATTTTGATTATGATGAAACAATCAATTTGATTAATAAATATTGGGGGAGTTTTGAAAGAAAAGAAGATCCTACTTTTAAGGTAATTCAAGAAACGCCAATTGCTGAGCCAGTTTATACTGAAGTATATGGGCCGGAAGCTGAAAGACTATACATTGGGTTTCGTTTTGATGGAGCCAATTCTGAGGATGCAAAAATGTTAACTATGGTTGATATGGTACTTTCTAATTCAGCAGCAGGGCTTATTGACTTGAACTTAAACCAGGCGCAAGAATTAATTGGTGGAGGCTGTTTCCCTTATGTGTTGGAGGATTATTCCATGCACGGATTTTACGGTAGCCCAAAACAAGGACAAACTTTAGAAGAAGTTAAGGATTTATTATTAGCACAAATTGAAGAGGTAAAAGCAGGGAATTTCCCTGATTGGTTAGTGGGAGCTATTATTTCTGATCTTAAAGTAAATCAAATTAAGAAATTAGAAAGCAATAGTGGTAGAGCAAATGAATTTATAGATGCTTTTATTTTAGGTATTTCTTGGGAGGATCATCAAAATGAAATGGCTGAGTTGGAAAAAGTAACTAAGCAAGAAATTGTTGCTTTTGTTAATGCAAATTATAGTGATAACTATGTAGTGGTGTACAAAAGAAATGGAGAAGATGAGTCGGTATTAAAAGTAACTAAACCTGCAATCACTCCTGTATCGGTTAACCGTGAAGATCAATCGGAATTTTTAGTGAATTTATTGGATGAAGAAGTAGCTGATGTTGAGCCGGTTTTCTTGGATTTTGAAAATGATATTGAAAAAACTACTGTTGGTGATGTTGCTTTAATTTATAAAGAAAATACTGAAAATGAAAGGTTCAAGTTGAACTACATTTTGGATATGGGGAAAGACCATGACAATAGGTTAAAATTAGCAGTTGATTACTTGAACTATTTAGGAACAGCAGAAATGTCTCCGGCTCAAAAAGAAGAAGAGTTTTATAAATTAGGATGTGAGTTGAATGTAAGTTGCAGTGCTGATAAAATTCAAGTTACTTTAAGCGGATTGGCTGATAACTTTAATGAGTCGGTGGAGCTTTTTGAAACAATACTTGCAGGTGCAGTTGCTGATGAAGAAGCACTTGTTGATTTAAAAATGAGTATTGTGAAAAAGAGGGGAGATGCTAAGTTAAACAAACAAGTTATCCTTTGGAGAGCTATGGGGAACTATGCTAAGTATGGTGCTAATTCATCTTTCATGAATATCTTATCTGAGGAAGAATTAAATAATGTTTCTTCAACTGAATTATTGGAGTTAATCCATAACCTAACTTCTTACGAACACAGAATTTTATATTACGGACCAGATGAAATGATAGCTGTAGTTGATAAATTAACTGCTTTACACACTAATAATACGGAATTGAAAGCAATTCCTGCTAAGCAAGAATTTGTTGAAAATGCTATGGATAAACCTGTAGTGTATGTTGTGGATTATGACATGAAGCAAGCTGAGGTGATGATGTTGGCTAAAGGAAGTAAATTGAATATTGATGAATATGCAATTATCAAATATCATAATGAATATTTTGGTGGTGGAATGAGTTCAATTGTATTCCAAGAAATGAGAGAATCTAAAGCATTAGCGTATTCAGTGTACAGTACTTATACTATTCCAAGTGATGCTGATGAATCTCACTTTTTAATGAGCTATATTGGTACGCAATCCGATAAATTGTCGGATGCTATGGTTGGTATGACTGAGCTTTTGGATGTAATGCCAGAAGCTGAGGCAAACATGAATAATGCAAAAGAAGGAATTGAACAAAAAATTAGAACAGAGCGATTAACAAAATCAAGAGTGCTTTCAGAATATGAAAAAGCACAAAAATTAGGAGTTGATTATGACCTTAGGAAAGATGTTTACAAGGGAGTTCAAACTTTTGATATGTCTAGTTTAAGAGATTTTCATAATTCTCATATTGCTACTGGTACTAGGGTAGTTATGGTGTTGGGTGCTAAGGATGATTTGGACCTAGAAGTATTGAAGCAATACGGTGAAATAAAACACTTGACTTTAGAAGATGTATTTGGTTACTAATCTTTAAGTTTGCAGCCTTTAAAAAATTAGAAGAATGAGTAATCAGAATTCAAAGATTATATATACAAAAACGGATGAGGCACCAATGTTGGCAACCCACTCGTTACTACCTATTGTTAATGCTTTTGCCGCACAGGCAGGTGTAAATGTTGAGACAAAAGATATTTCATTAGCGGCAAGAGTATTGTCGGCTTTCCCAGAATATTTGCAAGAAGAACAAAGGGTAAATGATGCTTTAGCAGAATTAGGCGGATTAGTTAAAAAGCCAGAGGCAAACATTATTAAATTGCCTAATATCTCTGCTTCAGTTCCGCAATTGATTGCTGTAATTGAAGAGTTACAAGGAAAAGGCTATGCGATTCCTTCTTATCCTGATGCGCCTGAAAATGAAAAAGAGAAAGAAGTGCAGTCGCGCTATGATAAAATTAAAGGTTCGGCTGTAAACCCTGTTTTAAGAGAAGGAAATTCGGACAGGAGAGCGCCAAAAGCAGTAAAGAATTATGCAAAAGTAAATCCTCATTCTATGGGAGTTTGGTCTGCTGATTCCAAGTCGCATGTTGCTACTATGACTTCAGGTGATTTCTTTCATAATGAAAAGTCAGTATGTGTTGAGAGTGCTACTGATGTAAAGATTGAATTATTTGTTGCTGATGGATCTACTACAACTTTGAAGGCAAGAACTCGATTGCTAACTAAAGAAATTATTGATGCAACTGTAATGTCCAAAAAAGCTTTGTTGTCCTTTTTGGAAAGCGAAATAAAGGATGCTAAGCAGCAAGGAATTTTACTTTCTTTACACATGAAGGCGACAATGATGAAGGTTTCTGACCCAATTATTTTTAATCATGTTGTGCGTGTTTTCTTTAAAAATTTAGTTGTAAAACATGAAGTTACTTTTAAGGAATTAGGAGTAGATTTTAAAAATGGATTTGGTGATTTAATCGCTAAACTTCAAAATACATCTGCAGAAAAAAGAGCTGAAATAGAAAACGATATTGCTATAGCATTTGATAATAATGCAAATATTGCAATGGTAGATTCTGATAAAGGAATTACAAACTTACATGTCCCTTCTGATGTCATTATTGATGCTTCTATGCCGGCTATGATTAGGACTTCAGGTCAGATGTGGAATAGAGATAATCAAACGGAAGATACGAAAGCAATAATCCCGGATAGTTCGTATGCTGGGGTGTATAGTGCAACAATTGATTTCTGCAAAAAACATGGTGCTTTTGATCCAACTACTATGGGTACTGTCCCGAATGTAGGTTTGATGGCACAAAAAGCAGAAGAGTACGGTTCTCATGATAAAACATTTGAAATTCAAAAATCAGGAGTTGTAAAAGTTACAGATGCAAATGGTACTGTACTTATGGAACATGCTGTGGAAGAGGGAGATATTTGGAGAATGTGCCAGACGAAAGATGAACCAATTAAGGATTGGGTAAAGCTTGCGGTAAATAGAGCAAAGGCTACAAAATGGCCAACTATCTTTTGGTTGGATGAAGCTAGAGCGCATGATGCTGAAATCATTAAAAAAGTAAATGAATACTTAGCCTTGCATAATACTGATGCCTTAGATATACAGATTCTTTCACAAAAAGAAGCCACTTTATTTACTTTGGATAGAGTAAGGAAAGGAGAGAATACTATTTCAGTTACTGGAAATGTATTGAGGGATTATTTAACGGATTTATTTCCAATTTTAGAATTGGGTACTTCTGCAAAAATGCTTTCTATCGTTCCGTTAATGAATGGTGGTGGTTTGTTCGAAACAGGAGCGGGAGGTTCGGCTCCAAAGCATGTGCAACAATTTACAAAAGAAGGGCATTTAAGATGGGATTCTCTTGGTGAATTTATGGCAATTGTTGTTTCGTTGGAGCACCTTGCTGAGGTGAATGGTAATCCTAAAGCTAAAATATTGGCTGACACTTTAGACACTGCAATTGAGAGTTTATTAAAGAATGGGAAATCGCCAATGCGAAAAGTTGGACAGTTGGACAATAGAGGTTCACATTTTTATTTGGCAATGTATTGGGCTAGTGAATTAGCTGGGCAAACTGAAGATGAAGCGTTAAAAACTACTTTTGCTAAAGTATTGACTGACTTGCAGGAAAATGAAACTACTATTGTAGCTGAATTGAATAACGCACAGGATAAAGTGGAAGACTTAAAAGGGTATTACTTACCTGATAATGCGACTACTTTGGCTGCTATGCGACCAAGTACTACTTTAAATACTATTATAGATAATATATAGACACTAGTTAATTAGTTTCTAGAATATAAAGCCGAGCAAATGCTCGGCTTTTTTATTGCTCTTTTCTTAATTACCATTTTCGGGAATTTGAGAAAATGAAGGTTATTTGCACTTTGGAATGGTTAGAGCTATCTTGACATACTCCTTTATTTGTTCTAAAGAAACGCTAATTTTTTTAGAAAAATAAATAAATTATTTTATTATTATTATTGAAATAATTGCATAACACGCACTATATCAATTTCTTGCATGTTTTTTTTAGTAAAATTTCTTCTACGTATTATACGTAGAGGATTTATGTTTTTATTGTTGTATGTTTATCTGGAAATTAATGGGGTAGCCGAAAACCAAATAGAGTAGGCAAGTTAAAAATTAAAAAAAATGAAGAAATTAACAGTAATTTTTGGAGCATTTTTGATTGCTTCAACAGTATTAACTTCTTGTAGTGGAGGTGGAGATGCAGCAGCTGATGGTCAAAGATATTGTGATTTACTATGTGAGTCCCATGAATTGATGAATAAAGCAATGTCTGGTGATCAATCGGTACTGTCTGAAGCAACAGCTTTAAGTCAAAAAGCAATGGAATTATCTGCTGAGTTAACAAGTAAATATCAGGATGATGCTGATGCTTGGGCAATTATTGGAAGTAAAATGCAAAATTGCGGTTGTTATTAATAAATTAAAGGGGTAGCCGAAAACCAAATAGAGTAGGTAAATTAAAAAAAATAAAATTATGGAAAATTTTTCAAAAAACAAAAAGATTGCAATGGCATCAGCTGTTATTGCATTAGTTGCTTGCTTCATGCCTTTTGTGAGCTTTATGGGATTGTCTGTTACTGTAATGGGAATAATTGAGCATGCTGCAGAAGCATTGTTCTTTCCTGCAACTGCAGTTATAGCAATGTTTTTTCTTTACAAGAATAATTTTAAAATAGCTAGGCTATCATTTCTTGTGACATTATTAGTGATAATTTACTATTCATTCTTAAAAGATGGGGCTCCTGCAGATAAGATATTTGATGTAGCTGGTATAGGGTTTTATTTAATATTGCTTTCATCAATTTCTGGTTTATTGTTCTCGAAAGAGTAAAGATAGTGGTAAAACCCAAATAGAGTAGCTAAATTTTAAAACTATTTAATTATGTTTTGTAGCAAATGTGGTAAAGAAATAAATGATGAGGCAGTTGTCTGTGTTGGTTGTGGTTGTTCAGTGAATAAATCTAAAACTTTAAAGGATAATAGAGGTCTAATAACAATTTTATTGTGTTGGTTTCTTGGTGTGCTTGGCGCACATAGATTTTATACTGGCCATACTACAGTTGGAGTAATACAACTTTTAACGCTAGGCGGGTGTGGTATTTGGGTGCTTATCGATTTTTTCATGCTTTTGTTAGGTAATTTTAAGGATTCAGAGGGAAATATCATTAAAGTACTTTAATGAGTGATTTTTCTTGTTTCAAGGAAAATATAATACCAGTATCAGTTGTATTGTATTTGGTCTTTTCTGTATTGTTAAAATTATTTTATGGTATAGATTACCTTATTCCTTGCTTCTGGAAAACTTTTTTTGGTTTTGAATGTTCTGGGTGTGGTGTTAGTTCATCAATCATAGAAATTATTAAAGGTAATTTTCTGATTGCATGGGAGATAAATAAGATTACATTTTTAGTTTTGCCACTACTATTGTTTTATAGTATTAAAGAAATCTTCTTTAAAATTAATCAAATATAATTTTTTACTAGCACGGGTAAGTCCAGTGTAAAGCCATCTTAGGTAGGATTTGTCCAACATATCTTCCGTGAAATAACCTAAGTCAATAAATACATTTTCCCATTGTCCTCCTTGTGATTTGTGGCAAGTAATGGCATAAGCGAATTTTATTTGCAAGGCATTAAAGAATTCATCTTCCTTTATCTTTTTGTTTATTTCCTTTTTTCCTTTATAGTCTAAGCCAACTTCTTGGTAAAGTTGTTTGTATTGGTCGTAGGTTATGGCAGGGCTTTCGCTTGTTAAGGTATCTAATAGTAGTATTACATCCAATTCCTTTTCATCAGGATAGTCTACCATTTGAACACTTGCTTTTGCAAAACGGAAGCCATAGCGTTCAATCGTTTCTTTTATACGGGCTACCTCTACAATATCTCCATTGGCAATAAATCCTGCCTTGCTATTATCATCTAACCAATGGTAATTGTTTCGGACAACCATAAGCATATCACCAGCAGAAATTTCATTTTCCTGCCACCTTATCTTTGCTCTTATCTGTTGGTTGTACAAATTGGCTCTTTTGTTGGATCGGCAAAGTACGGTAGTATTATTCACTCCTTCATTACTGTAAGCCGTTTCTAATGCGTCTTGCAAATCCTCACCAGTATTAAGGCGAATAACTTCTGAATTGGTCACTAATTTAGGATAGGAGTAATCAGCAGTTGCAATTCTATTCCTAAGGTCTGTCGCATTTTCTAGTATTAAAGAATCTTCCTTTTGCCTAACTACTTGGGTAAGTTCCTTGCAAATAACTTGTTTATTGTAATTCAGCTCTAGCTTTTCTTCATCTAAGGCAGGACTCATGTCCAAATGAACAGGAGGAAGTTGAGCTGTATCTCCAATAAGTATTAGTTTACAATCCTGCCCTTGATATACATATTCAATCAAATCATCTAAAAGGGAACGGTTACCAAATCCTTTATCCGAATTTTCAGGAATCATAGAGGCCTCATCAACTATGAAAATAGTATTACTATGTGTATTGTCTTTAAGAGTAATAAAAGTGTTTCCACTCTTATTAGTTCTTATCCAATAAATCTTTTTGTGTATTGTACTTGCTGATTTTTTGGAATATTTACCTAAAACTTTAGCGGCTCTTCCTGTTGGGGCCATGAGTACTGAACGCTTCCCAAGTACAGGTAATGATTTTACCAAAGTAGCAACTAAAGTTGTTTTTCCTGTTCCTGCATATCCTTTTAGCATAAAAATGCTCCTATTACCAATAGTACTTACAAAATCAGCAATATCAGCTATGAGTGCATCTTGTTCTGATGTTGGGGTAAACGGAAAATGGATTCTTAGTTTTTCTTGTAGTTTCTTGCTTTTCATGAATTACAAGATATTTACTTCAGGCTCTATGCTAATACCGTATTTTTCTTTTACCTTTTGTTGTACTTCTTTTGCTAAATTAATAATTTCAGTTCCGGTAGCATTTTCATAATTCACTAAAACTAAGGCTTGATTTTTATGTACGCCAGCATCTGCTTTTCGGTAGCCTTTTAGCCCTGCATTGTCAATTAGCCAACCAGCTGCAATTTTGGTTTTGTTTTCAGAAATTGTATAACCTACCATTTCAGGGAACTCTTTTTTCATTTCCTCAAACTGACTCGTTTCAATAATTGGATTTTTAAAGAAACTTCCACTATTTCCTAATACTTTTGGGTCAGGTAATTTACTGCTCCTAATGTTGATTACTGCCTGTGCAATATTTCCAGGGGAGGGCTCTTTTTTTAAGCGTTTTAGCTCCTCAGTTATTGCGCCATATTTAATATTGTTCAATGGAGTTTTACTGAGTTTGTAGACTACTTTGGTGATGACTACTTTCCCTCTTAGTTCTTCTTTGAAAATGGAATTTCGATACCCAAAATTACATTCACTATTTGTAAATGATTTTTTGTTACCACTTCTAATTTCAATATAATTTACTCTAGTAATTACATCTTTTACTTCTACACCATAAGCTCCAATATTTTGCATAGGTGATGCACCAACTAATCCTGGAATTAATGCTAAATTTTCTATCCCTGAAAGATTCTGATTGATACTCCATAAAACAAAATCATGCCAAACTTCTCCAGCACCTACTTCAATGCTAATGCTTTGCTCATCTTCTGAAATAACATCAATTCCTTTTATGTTGTTGGCAAGTACTATTCCTTCAAAGTCTTGAGTAAGTAAAATATTACTTCCTCCTCCTAATATAAAAAGAGGTTCAGTTTTGCAAATAGAATTTTTTAATAGTGCTGTTAATTCAGCTTCTGATCTGAAGCTTGCAAAATATTTTGCTTTTGCATCTATACCAAAAGTATTGTAATTTTTTAAGGAGTAATTGTGTAGGATATTACTCATGAGTCATTACAATTTCACTTATTTTCTGATTGGCACATTCTAGGGTGCGTGCCTTGTATTTTTTTATGATTGAATAATCGTGTGTTGCAATTAAAACAGTAGTTCCTTGTGCATTAATTTCTTGCAATAATTCAATGATTTTATTTGATTTTTCAGGGTCTAGATTTCCTGTTGGCTCATCAGCTAAAATAATTTCAGGATGATTCAAAAGCGCACGAGCAATAGCTGCTCTTTGTTGCTCTCCTCCTGATAATGCATAAGTCATTTTATCTTTTACATCAGTAAGGTGTACACTGTCCAATACTTCATTTATTCGGGTGCTGATTTTTGTTTTATCTTTCCATCCGGTAGCTTTTAGTACAAAGGATAAATTCTCAAAAACAGTTCTATCGGAAAGCAATTGAAAATCTTGAAAAACAATACCTAGCTTTCTTCTTAAATTCGGAATTTCTTTGGCTTTAATCTTGTTGAGGTCAATGTCGGTAAGTGAGATGTTTCCTGCGCTTACTTTCAATTCTCCATACAATACTTTTAGTAAGGAGCTTTTCCCGCTTCCTGTTTCACCAATCAAATATAGGAAATCACCAGCATTAACTTTTAGCGTAATGTTGCTAAATACTTGGTGATTCATTTGGTGTATGTCTACACCTTCTAAATTGATGATAGGCTTATTCATTTTCGCTATAATATGTGTGAATTTTCCCATAAGGAATGATTTCCAGTAAAGCCATAATTCCTTTTTTTTCTGCTTCCAGATTATTCTTTTTAAGGCCAACTTCTTGTTGGCTTAGCCTAAAATAGGCGCATAAGGTCATCTGCTCATCTCTAATTTGTACAAAGTCAGGGATGGTTTTTGTTCCTTTTATTTTTAAGATATATAACACTAAGCAAATTAAGAAATTAATTCTTTGTAAAACGCTTGTTTGGTGCAATAATTGTTAGCAAAAGCTGTTGAAAACTTCAAAGCCCTGTTTTTAGCACAAAGCCTAATTTCTCTACTTTTAAATCTGATAAGAAATCCTATGCCTAAAATTGTAAAATTCATCTTTTTATCACTGCTTTGTAGTGTTAATATTATAGCTCAAAATACTGAATCAAATGAAGCGAGTACTTTGTTTTTGGAAGGAAAGTACAGTGCTGCACAGGCCCTGTTTCAGCAAGTAATTATTAATAATGGGGCTGATGAAAATGCATATTACCATAATGCAAGGTGTTCAAAAGAGTTGTTTGCTTCTGATGCAATTTTCTTGTATGAACAGTTTTTATTAGCTTTCCCTTTCACCTCTTTTAAGGATGAGGTGAGTGAGGATTTGGCTTTGTTGTATTACAGAGGTTTGGATTATCCTAAGTCGATTAATTATTTTTTGAAACTCAAAAATTTAGAGGTTTATCCTCATCTGGTTTTTAAGTTGGCCTATGCTAATTTTAGTATTGATTCCTTAGTGGAAGCTCAGTATTATTTTTCAAAACTAATTAATACGAAAAGTAAATATGCGGCTACTGCTCAGTATTATTCTGCTTATATCGCATATGAAAATGGCTTGTATAAAACTGCTTTAAATAGCTTTAAACACTTAATTACTGATGAACAATTTGGTGAAATTGCCCCTTATTATATTACTCAGATTTACTTTTTTCAGAAAAGCTATAAGGAGTTAATTGCATTTGCCTCACCACTTATTGAAAGCGTTATTCCATCACGAAAGGCAGAAGTAAATCGTTTGCTGGCGGAGGCTTATTACCGTACGGAAGATTATGGAACTGCCATTGTTCATTTTAATGCATATATTCAGCAGGGAGAGCAAGTAAATCCTATTGTTCCTTTTTTATTGGGGCAGTCTTATTTCAAAGTAAATGAATTTGAAAATGCGATTGATAATTTAGAAAAAGTAAGCAATACTACTGATAGCATTGCTCAGCACGCCACTTACTGCTTAGGGGCTTCTTATCTGGAAGTTGAGCAGTTCAATTACGCTTTGCAAGCTTTTAAAAAGTCAGCAACTTATGCCTATGATTTAACAATTCAGGAAGATGCATTTTATAATTATGCAAAATTATCCTATCAGTTGGATTTGCCTTTTGACAATACTTTAGCTGTGCTGAAAACTTATTTGGAAAAGTATGATAATGCAGTACATAAAAAAGAAATTGAAACTTTAATGGTTCAAACTTTTCAGAGTAGCAGTAAATATGATGAGGCTTTTCAGGTTTTAAAAGATATTCACTTACCTAGTCATCAGCAACAAAAAGCTTTACAACAACTCGCTTTCTTTTTGGGCGTTAAGCAGTATAATAATGCTGCCTATAAAGAGGCGCTTACTTATTTTCAGTTAGCCACTCAGTACCCTGTAGATAATAAGATAGCTTATGTGACTGTTTTCTGGTTGGCCGATTGCTATTATCAGTTAAATGAATTTGACAAGTCAGTTGAGTTGTATGCTAGCCTTCCTGTAAATAACATGACTGATTTAGAGAGTTATGATAAGCTAAAACAATATAACTTGGCCTATGCTTATTTCAATCAAAGTGAATATGCATTAGCGAATACTTACTTCAGAAAATATGAGAAACTAGCAACTGATAGTATGCATTTGAATGATGCTTATTTACGAATTGCAGATTGCTTTTTTATGACTCAGGAATATTCATTGTCCGAAAATTATTACGATAAGGCAATTGCCTATTCCTTGTTTGATGGTGATTATGCAATGTATAAGCGTTCGGTTGCTTTAGGGTTGATTGGTAAGAATAGTACTAAAGTGAAATTATTAAAACACTTGACAAGTGATTTTTTAACTTCAGCTTATTATGATAATGCACTCTATGATTTGGCGCGTTATTATAAAAATAATGCCAAGAATGATTTGGCACTTTCTTATTATGATAAGCTGTTGGAAGAAACAAGTGATGAACAATTTATTGCTGATGCTCACTTGAGTAAGGGAATGATTTATTTTAACAGTAGCAAAGTAAGTGAGGCAATTACGGCCTTTTTATTTGTGGTGAATAATTTTCAGCAAACCATCTATTTTAAAGAGGCTTTATCAGGCTTACAGGCGGCTTATGTGAGTTTGGCTAAGGTGGATGAATATTTGGAGATTTTAAATGGCTTGCCTGAAATAAGCATTAGCAGGGCAGAACAAGATTCCTTGACTTACAATACGGCTTTCCTTAAATTTTCTGAGGGGGATTATGCAGTTGCACAGAGAACTTTTAATCAGTATTTGGAAAGGTTTGAGAATGGAATATTTAAAATTGATGCCACTTATTACAATGCTATTTCATCAGTAAAAGTGAGTGATACTGCTAGTGCAGTTCTAATGTATACTGAATTGATTGGTGCCTCCAATATTGAGTATCAGCAAGCAGCTTTAAGCTTTTTGGCGCGTAAATATTATGCTCAGGATGATTATGCAAATTCAAATATCTATTATCAAACTTTAGAAAAAGTAGCGGCTAATAACGCTTTAAAACGGGAGGCTGTTATCCGTTTGATGTACGGGAACGAAAAGCTAAATATGGAGCTGGCTTATAAATACGCTCAGCAGGTGGTTGCTTTGGATAAAACAGATGATTGGTTAATGAGTAAAGCAAAAATAATTATTGCGCGTTATCAGTTTGCTAGTGGAAATTATGCTAAATCCAAAACTACTTTTGAAAAAGTGGTAGAGCTGTCTGCTTATGATGAAGGGGCGGAAGCTAAATATCATTTAGCATACCTTACTTATTTGGATGATAGTTTAACGCTAGCTGAAAAAATGATATTTGAGTTGGCTGAAAATTACAGTAGTGATCATTTTATCGCAAAAGCATTTATTTTATTGGCTGATATTTATGTGGTACAGGAAAATGAATTTCAGGCAAAGGCAACTTTAGAAAGTATTATTGAAAATCATGATGGAGAGGAGTTGCTGAATTTGGCGCGTAAAAAATGGGAGCTAATAGTGGAAAGAGAGTCTTTGAAAAATGCAATAAAAGAGGCCCCTCAAAGTTATATTAAAATATCAGAAGAAGAAATTGACTATGATTTGGAAGAGTTTTTGATTGAGGAAGTAATTGATGAAAACTATGAGGTAGTAGCTCCTGATACTATGCTTTTACCAAAAACAGATAGCTTAGAAATAATTCACGAATACATTGAAATAGATGAAATTGAATAAAATAATAGCAGTGCTTTTATTGAGTACTACTCAGATTTTAGCCCAAGACATTGGTACAACTGAAGTGAAAGTGGTAGAAGGATTTAAGCCAACTATTCCTGAGGCAAGTCGCTTGAATGAAAAAGCAACTTTTTCGGACACTACTAAAAAAGACCGAACACAAGAGTATGCGGTTATTGCTGCTGATTTAAAATCGAATTACAAAACAAGGCCTTTAAAGGCAGCAAAAGTGAAAGCTGATAAAATCGCACAGTTATATGTTACTAAAGTAAGTGTAGGCTTTGGTAATGCTTTTACAACAAAAGCAAGTATTGTACACAATAGCAAACGCTCCAAAACACTAAGTTATGGGATTATTGCAAATCATTTTGCGAATAGGTATGAAGTGCCTAATTCTTACCCTGAAGGTACTCACCCAGCAGTTCCAAGGTTGCCTTATCGGCTAAAAAACAGTAAAAACACTATGCATTTGTATGGGAAGAAAATGAGTGCTTCCCATATATTTATGGCAAACCTAGACTATGACAGGAGAACAGCCAATTGGATTGAACAAAATCCTGCTTTACCTGAAGACCGTAGAGGGTTAGTTAATCGTTTTGCTTACACAAAACTTTCTTTCTCTGCTGTTTCCAAAGAGTTGTCGGCCGATAAATTAAAACACTACACTACTTTTTTTGTTTCTGATTTGAATGAGTTTTCTGAAAATCAAATCCATTTAAATACAAATTTAAGCAAAACGATTAATGGTTTGCCTATTGCTTTGGAAATTGAGTTGAACGATTATCTGAATTATAATAATCCAGATTCAAAATTTGAAAGTACAAATGTGCAATCATTTCATTTTTCACCTTCTACT
>JBLGCF010000003.1:0-32965 GCA_047617145.1 Thalassomonas sp.
AACATACTATCACAAACACAGAAAAACACAGCCTAAAAAGAAACAACAAAGCAGCAGGAGTGTACTTTGTGGAAATAGAAGTGGAACAGCAAGAAAAAGTAATTTTTAAGCTGATTGTAGAGTAAAAATACAAACCCAAAAAATGAAAAAAGGTGCTATTTGTTTTAGCACCTTTTTTAGTGGGTATAAAATTCACATAAAAAAGGAATAATATTAACAGCTGTTTATTAGGATAAAAACAAGAATTTAAAATAGGCAAAAAAAAAATGAATACAATTTTACTTTTGATTAATAAATTGCTACATTTGCCGCCCATTTTAGTAAAGATATAATATGCCAACAATACAACAATTAGTAAGAAAAGGAAGGACTAGTATTCAGAAAAAGAGTAAGTCGTTAGCCTTAAAAAGCTGCCCTCAAAGAAGGGGAGTATGTACTAGGGTTTATACAACAACACCTAAAAAGCCAAACTCAGCATTACGTAAAGTAGCTAGGGTAAGGTTGACAAATGGTAATGAGGTAAACGCTTACATTGGAGGGGAAGGACACAATCTTCAAGAGTATTCTGTAGTGCTAGTAAGAGGAGGAAGAGTGAAGGATTTGCCAGGGGTAAGGTACCACATTGTTAGGGGTGCTTTAGATACTTCAGGGGTAAGTGAAAGAACTCAAAGAAGATCAAAATATGGGGCTAAAAAACCTAAGAAGAAATAATATATAATAAGTAATGAGAAAGAAAAGAGCCAAGAAAAGAATATTGTTGCCAGATCCAAGATTTGGTAGCTCTCTAGTTACAAGATTTGTAAATAATCTAATGTTAGACGGTAAAAAGAATACTGCTTTTAAAGTATTTTATACCGCTTTAGATAGTATTGCGGCCAAAATGGAGGAAGAAGAAGCATTAGTAGTGTTTGAAAAAGCATTAGATAATGTATCTCCTCATGTTGAAGTAAGATCAAGAAGAATTGGAGGGGCAACTTTCCAAATTCCTCATCCAGTAAGAGAGGATAGAAGAGTTTCTTTAGGGATGAAGTGGATGATTGCTGCAGCTAGAAAAAGAAATGAAAAAACTATGGATGCTAAGTTATCAGCTGAGTTGATGGCTGCTTTTAAGGAGGAAGGTACTGCTTATAAAAAGAAGCAAGATACGCACAGAATGGCGGAAGCGAATAAAGCATTTTCACACTTTAGATTTTAATTAGAAATGGCAAGAGATTTAAATTATACAAGAAATATTGGTATTGCAGCTCATATTGATGCTGGGAAAACCACTACTACTGAAAGAATCCTTTATTATGGAGGAGTTTCTCATAAAATTGGAGAAGTACATGATGGTGCTGCTACAATGGATTGGATGGAGCAAGAGCAAGAGAGAGGGATTACAATTACTTCTGCTGCTACTACTTTAACTTGGGAATATAGAGGTGATGATTACCATGTAAATATTATTGATACTCCAGGGCATGTTGATTTTACTGTTGAAGTAAACAGATCGTTAAGAGTGTTAGATGGTTTAGTTTTCTTATTTTCTGCTGTTGATGGTGTTGAGCCGCAATCAGAAACAAACTGGAGATTAGCTGATAATTACAGTGTGCCAAGAATTGGTTTTGTAAATAAAATGGACCGTCAAGGGGCTGACTTTTTAAAAGTTTGTCGCCAAGTAAAAGAAATGTTAGGTTCTCATGCATTACCATTACAGATTCCTATTGGAGCTGAAGATGAGTTCAAGGGTGTGGTTGATTTAATCAACTTTAAAGCGATTGTTTGGAATGAGGAGGATCAAGGAATGACTTTTAAAGAAGTTGAAATTCCTGCAGATATTATTGATGAGGCAAGAGAATTCAGAGGGCAGTTATTAGAAGCTGTAGCGGAGTTTGACGAGTCGTTAATGGAAAAGTATTTTGAAGATGAAAATTCTTTAACTGAAGCTGAGATTTTAGCAGCTTTAAGAGAGGCTACTATTTCTGGGAAAGTAATTCCTATGATGTGTGGTTCTGCATTTAAGAATAAAGGTGTACAGGCAATGTTGGATATGGTAATGGAAATTTTACCTTCTCCACTTGATGTTGAAGCAATTATTGGGAAAAACCCTGATACTGATGCTGAGGAAAGTAGAAAGCCTTCTGCTGATGCTCCTTTTGCTGCTTTGGCTTTTAAAATTGCAACTGACCCTTATGTAGGTCGTTTGTGTTTTACAAGAGCTTATTCAGGTTGTTTGGATCAAGGTACTTTTATCTTGAATACAAGAACTGGTAAAAAAGAGAGAATTTCTCGTATTTACCAAATGCATGCTAACAAGCAAAATCAGATTGATAAATTAGAGGCTGGAGATATTGCAGCTTTAGTTGGATTTAAAGATATTAGAACTGGAGATACTTTATGTGATTTGAAAAATCCTATTGTATTGGAGTCTATGGATTTTCCAGACCCAGTAATTGGTATTGCTATTGAGCCAAAAACTCAAAAGGATTTAGATAAATTAGGAGTTTCTTTAGGGAAGTTAGCGGAAGAGGATCCTACATTTACAGTTAAAACTGATGAAGATTCAGGTCAAACAATTATCTCAGGAATGGGTGAGTTACACTTGGAAATCATTATGGATAGATTAAAACGTGAGTTTGGTGTAGAATGTAATGAAGGTGCTCCTCAGGTAGCATATAAGGAGTCAATTACTACTGCAGTTGATCATAGAGAAGTGTTTAAAAAACAATCAGGGGGTAGAGGTAAATTTGCTGATATTAAGTTTGAATTATCTCCTGTTGATGCTGACTTTGAAGGTGAAGGGTTGCAATTTGAGAACATGATTAAAGGGGGTAATATCCCTAAGGAATTTATTCCTTCAGTTGAAAAAGGATTTAAAATGGCCATGGTTAATGGAGTATTAGCTGGTTTCCCATTGAATACATTGAAAGTAAGGTTGTATGATGGTTCTTACCATGATGTGGATTCTGATGCATTATCATTTGAATTATGTGCTAAGATTGCATTTAAAGCTGCTTGTAAACTAGCTAACCCTAAAATTCTTGAGCCAATTATGAAATTATCTGTTATTACTCCTGAAATAAACATGGGAGATGTAATTGGAGATTTAAATAGAAGAAGAGGACAAGTTGAGGGAATGGACGATAAAGGAGGTGCAAAAGTTGTTACTGCAAAAGTACCATTGTCAGAAATGTTCGGATACATTACAGATTTAAGAACAATTACTTCAGGAAGAGCAACTTCAACAATGGAATTCTTTGATTTTGTTGAAGCACCAAAAAATATTTCAGAAGACGTAATTAAAAAAATTAAAGGAGAATAATTAATATAGCTATGGCACAGAAAGTTAGAATAAAATTAAAATCGTTTGATCATACATTAGTAGATCAATCAGCTGAGAGAATCGTTAAGACTGTAAAAAGTTCAGGAGCAATTGTTAGTGGTCCAATTCCATTACCAACGCATAAGAAAATCTATACAGTATTGCGTTCACCTCACGTAAATAAGCAAGCTAGAGAGCAATTTCAATTAGCTAACCATAAAAGATTAATGGATATCTATAGTTCTTCATCAAAAACAATTGATGCATTGATGAAGTTAGAATTGCCAAGTGGAGTTCATGTTGAAATTAAAGTAATTTAAAAAAGAAAAAGATGCCAGGTTTAATAGGTAAAAAAGTAGGAATGACATCTATCTTCTCTGAAGAAGGTAAGAATATTCCATGTACAATATTAGAAGTAGGACCGTGTAAGGTTACTCAAGTAAAAACTGAAGAGGTTGATGGTTATAGCGCTATTCAATTAGGTTTTTCTGAGCAAAAAGAAAGTAGAGTTTCTAAAGCTGCTTTAGGTCATTTCAAAAAAGCGGATTCAGCTCCTTTGAAAAAATTAGTTGAATTTCCAGCAGATTCTGATGTTGCTTTAGGTGATGTTCTAAATGTTGATGTTTTTGAAGAAGGTGATTTTGTAACTGTAACAGGAACTTCTAAAGGTAAAGGTTTTCAAGGTGTAGTTAAGCGTCATAATTTTAGAGGTGTTGGTGATGCAACACACGGTCAGCACAACAGGTTGCGTGCTCCAGGTTCTATTGGTGCAGCTTCTTATCCAGCAAGAGTATTCAAAGGAATGCGAATGGCTGGGCAAATGGGTAACGAGAGAGTGAAAGTTGAAAACTTACAAGTATTAAGAGTTTTAGCAGATAAAAATATGATAGTAGTTAAAGGAGCTGTTCCTGGAGCTAATAATTCATACATAATAATAGAGAAATAATGAAATTAGCAGTACATAACATTACAGGAAAAGAGACTTCTAAGAAAGTTGATTTAAGTAAAGATGTATTTGGTGTAGAACCAAATGATCATGCTATTTACTTAGATGTAAAGCAATACTTAGCTGCCCAAAGATCTGGAACGCATAAAGCAAAAGAAAGATCAGATGTTAAGGGTAGTAGGAGAAAGCTAAGGAAGCAAAAAGGAAGTGGTGCTGCCAGAGTTGGTGATATCAAAAATCCATTGTTTAGAGGTGGGGGTAGAGTATTTGGACCAAGACCAAGAAAATATGACTTTAAAGTAAATAAAAAAGTGAAGCGTTTAGCACGTAAATCGGCACTTTCTTACATGGCTAAAGATAAGAATATCATTATTTTAGAGGACTTCTCTTTTGATGCTCCTAAGACTAAAGAGTATATTGATTTCTTAACTAATTTCGATCAGCTAGATAATAAAACGGTATTAGTGCTTGCTGAGTCAAATAAAAATATATTTTTGTCATCCCGTAATTTAAAGAAGGCAAAAGTGGTATTAGCTTCAGAATTAAACACTTATGATGTTATGAACGCTAATAAATTGATGGTTATGGAATCGTCAATCAATGAAATAGAGAAGAATTTTTAATATTTAAGTGATGAGTATTATAAAAAAACCGGTAATTACCGAAAAGATGACAGAAGCAAGCGAGAAATATAATCGTTTTGCCTTTGTTGTAGACAGAAAAGCAAATAAAATTGAAATCAAAAAAGCTGTTGAACAGATGTTTGATGTAACAGTTGATTCAATTAGAACTATGGTTTGTATAGGAAAGAAAAGAGCGAGAGGAACTAAGTCAGGTATGATTGTTGGAAAAACAGCAACTTACAAAAAGGCGATAGTAACATTAGCTGAAGGAGATTCTATAGATTTTTATAGTAACATTTAATTTAGAGAAATGGCATTAAGAAAATTTAACCCAACAACTCCAGGTCAGAGACATAAAGTAGCAATTACTTTTGAAGAAATTACTACAGCTAGACCAGAGAAGAGTTTATTGGCTAAGAGAAAAAGATCAGGAGGTAGGAATGATACTGGTAAGATGACTATCGAGAATATCGGTGGAGGTCATAAAAAGAGATACAGAATTATTGATTTCAAAAGAAATAAATTTGGTATTCCTGCTAAAGTTGCTACTATTGAATACGATCCGAACAGAACAGCTAATATTGCATTATTGCATTATGTTGATGGTGAAAAAAGATACATGCTTGCACCTGCAGGTTTAGAAGTTGGAATGGAAGTTCTTTCTGCTAAAGATGCTGCAATTAAAGTAGGAAACACTTTACCTTTAAGTGAAATTCCTTTAGGTACTGTAATTCACAATGTTGAATTAAAGCCTGGTCAAGGAGCTATTATGGTAAGAAGTGCTGGTTCTTATGCACAACTTATGGCAAGAGATGGTAAGTATGCTACTGTAAAATTAGCATCAGGAGAAATTAGAAGAATTTTAGTTACTTGTTTAGCTACTATTGGTTCAGTTTCTAATCCTCAACATCAATTACAAGTTTCTGGTAAAGCAGGAAGAAGTAGATGGCAAGGAAGAAGACCAAATGTTAGAGCAACAATTAAAAATCCAGTTGATCATCCAATGGGTGGTGGTGAAGGGAAGCATTCTGGAGGGTTACCAAGAAATAAAAATGGTGTACCAGCTAAAGGGTTTAAGACAAGAGATAAGAAGAAAACTTCTGATAAGTATATAATTGAAAGAAGAAAAAAGAAATAATTTATGGCTAGATCGTTAAAAAAAGGACCATTTATTCACTACAAATTACAGAAGAAAGTTGATGTAATGAATGAGTCAGGAAAAAATTCAGTAATCAAAACTTGGTCGAGAGCATCTATGATATCTCCTGATTTTGTTGGAAAAACAATTGCAGTGCATAATGGAAGACAATTCATTCCTGTGTTTGTAACTGAAAATATGGTAGGACATAAATTAGGTGAGTTTTCTCCAACAAGGACTTTTAGAGGTCATGGAGCTAATAGAAAAAAATAAGTAAATGGGAGCTAGAAAAAGAATAAAAGCAGACGAAATGAAGGAAGCGAGAAAAAAAATCGCTTTTGCTAAATTGAATAACTGTCCAACTTCACCAAGAAAAATGAGGTTGATAGCTGACTTAATCAGAGGGATGAATGCTGATAAAGCCTTAGCGGAATTAAAGTTGAATCCAAAAGAAGCTTCAGGAAGAATGGAGAAACTTTTGTTATCAGCTTTAGCAAACTGGGAAACTAAAAATGAAGGGCAAAGAATGGATGAAGCTAACCTTTATGTATCTGAAGTTACAGTTGATGGTGGTAGAATGTTAAAAAGAGTTCAGCCAGCTCCTCAAGGTAGAGCACATAGAATTAGAAAAAGATCTAACCATGTTACTTTAGTGGTAGATAGTAGACAAATAGAGACAATACAATAGTATGGGACAAAAGACAAACCCAATTGGGAATAGATTAGGTATCATCAGAGGATGGGAATCAAACTGGTATGGTGGTAAAGATTTTGGTGATAAATTAGCAGGTGATGCTAAAATCAGAAAATACTTAAGAGTTAGATTAGCAAAAGGAAGTGTTTCTAAAATTGCGATTGAAAGAACACTTAAGTTAGTAACTATTACTATTCATACGGCTCGTCCTGGTATCATTATTGGTAAAGGAGGACAAGAAGTTGAGACGTTAAAAGAAGAAATCAAAAAAATTACAGATAAAGATATTCAGATTAATATTTTTGAAGTAAAAAGACCTGAACTAGAAGCTACTTTAGTTGCGGATAGTATTGCAAGACAAGTTGAGGGTAGAGTTTCTTATAAGAGAGCTACTAAAATGGCGATTGCATCTACAATGAGGATGGGAGCTGAAGGAATTAAGGTTCAAATCTCTGGTAGATTGAATGGTGCTGAGATGGCACGTTCTGAAATGATGAAAGATGGAAGAACTCCTTTACATACTTTTAGAGCTGATATTGATTATTCTCTAGCTGAAGCACATACTCAGTATGGTGTTATCGGAATTAAAGTATGGATTTGTAGAGGTGAGGTTTATGGTAAGCGTGACTTAATGTTACACTTCAAAGCTCCTAAGAAAAAATCAGGTGGAGGAGGTAACCCAAATAATAGAAGAAGATAGTTTTTAGAACTTAGAAAAGAATTAAGAAATGTTACAACCAAAGAAAACAAAATTCAGAAAGATGCAAAAGGGCAAGATGAAAGGAAATGCCCAAAGAGGACACCAGTTGTCTTTTGGGTCTTTCGGAATTAAAGCTCTTGAGGAATGTTGGATGACTGCTCGTCAGATTGAAGCAGCCAGAATTGCAGTTACTCGTCATATGAAAAGACAAGGTCAAGTTTGGATTAGAATTTTCCCTGACAAACCAATCACTAAAAAACCTGCAGAGGTAAGGATGGGTAAGGGTAAAGGAGCTCCAGAATATTGGGCAGCAACTGTAAGTCCAGGAAGAATGCTTTTTGAATGTGATGGTGTAGATATAGAGACGGCAAAAGAAGCATTGCGTTTAGCAGCACAAAAATTACCAATCAAAACTAAATTTGTAGTCAGAAGAGATTTACAAAAAAATTAAAGATGAAAGCACAAGTATTAACAGATATGCCCGAAAATGAACTTCACGATCTTTTAGCGATTGAAAGAGAGAAGTTAATTAAAATGAAAATGAGTCATGCAGTTTCTCCAATGGAGAACCCTTTGCAAATCAAATTTACAAGAAAAATGATTGCAAAAGTGATGACAGAACTTTCAAAAAGAAGAAATACTTCAAAATAATAAAGATGGAAAGAAAAGAAAGAAAAGAAAGAATAGGTGTTGTTACCTCAAGCAAAATGGAGAAATCTATTGTTGTTGCTATCGAAAGAAAGGTAAAACATGCTTTATATGGTAAGTTTTTGAAGAAAACTTCAAAGTTTGTAGCTCATGATGAGGAAAACTCTTGTAATGAAGGGGATACTGTTAGAATCATGGAAACAAGACCTTTAAGTAAAAGCAAGAACTGGAGACTAGTAGAAATTATAGAAAGAGCTAAATAATGATACAACAAGAATCAAGAGTAAAAGTAGCTGACAATAGCGGTGCTAAAGAAATCCTTTGTATTAGAGTATTAGGAGGAACAAAAAAGCGTTACGCTTCAGTTGGTGATAAAGTTGTAGGTACAGTAAAACATGCTATGCCTTCAGGAAATATTAAAAAAGGACAGGTTGTAAAAGCTGTTATAGTAAGAACTAGAAAAGAGGTAAGAAGACCTGATGGATCTTATATTCGTTTTGGTGATAACGCTTGCGTTATTATTGATGAAAACGGACAAATGAAAGGTACTCGTGTATTCGGCCCTGTTGCTAGAGAATTACGTGACAATGATTTTATGAAAGTTGTTTCATTAGCACCAGAGGTGTTATAAACTAAAGGAAAATGGCAAAAATTAAGATAAAAAAGAACGATACAGTTATAGTAACTACTGGAAACTCTAAAGGAGTAACGGGTAAAGTTATTAAAGTATATCCTACGGAAAACAGAGCAATGGTTGAAGGTGCTAATTTAGCATCAAAGCATACAAAACCAAATGCTGCTAATCCTCAAGGAGGAATCGTAAAGCAAGAGGCTAAGATTCATATTTCTAACTTAGTATTGATTGATCCTACATCAGGAGAAGCTACTAAAATAGGTAGAAAATTGGATGAGAAGTTAGGTAAAATAGTTAGATATTCTAAAAACTCAGGAGAAGTAATTAAATAATGGAATACACACCAAGATTAAAGCAAAAGTACCAAACTGAGGTTGTAAACAACCTTAAAGGGAACTATAAATCAGTAATGGAAGTACCAAAACTTGTTAAGATTTGTCTTAACCAAGGTATTGGGAGTGCAGCATCTGATAAAAAACAAATTGAAGCAGCACAAAATGAGATGACTATGATTACAGGTCAGAAATCTGTGCTTACTAAATCAACTAAAGATATTTCTAACTTTAAGTTAAGAAAAGGGATGCCTGTAGGTGTAAGAGTAACTTTAAGAGGGAATCAAATGTATGAATTCTTAGATAGATTTGTTACTTCTACATTACCAAGGGTTCGTGATTTTAATGGACTTTCTGATAAAGGTTTTGATGGAAGAGGTAATTATACTATGGGTATTAAAGAACAAATTGCTTTCCCTGAGATCAGTATTGATAAGATTAACAAAATAACAGGTATGGATATAACTTTTGTTACGGATACTAATTCAGATGATGATGCTTTAGCACTATTCAAGGAATTAGGATTGCCATTTAAAAAGAATGATGCTGTTGAAAAAGCAAGAGAAGAGCAGCTAGAGAAAGTAAGAAAAGAAGAAAGAAGAGAAGCAGAAGAAACTGCAAAAGCTGAAGCATCAGAAGAAGAAGAGAAAAAAGAAGCAGATAGAAGATCTGGACTTTCTCAAGAAGAACGAGACAAAGAAGATACAGATTTAGAAGAAAATAAAGATAATAATGAAGGGTCGGCTGAGGCTGCTAATTCAGAAATCAAATAATTTATGGCAAAAGAATCAATGAAAGCTCGTGAAGTTAAAAGAGCAAAATGTGTTGCAAAGTATGCTGAAAAAAGAGCTGCTTTAAAAGCTGCAGGTGATTATGAAGGATTACAAAAATTACCTAAAGATGCATCTCCAGTGCGTTTGCATAATAGATGCAAACTTACAGGTAGACCAAAAGGGTACATGAGACAATTTGGTATCTCTCGTGTTATGTTTAGAGAAATGGCAAACTTTGGATTAATTCCAGGGGTGAAAAAAGCAAGTTGGTAATTTAATAAAGAATAAGAAAAGATGTTTACAGATCCAATAGCAGATTATTTAACTAGAGTTAGAAATGCTCAGATGGCAGGACACAAAGTTGTTGAAATTCCTGCGTCTAATATGAAAAAAGCGATTACGAAAATTCTTCATGAGAAAGGTTATATCCTTAACTTTAAATTTGAAGAAACAGAAAATAATCAAGGTAATATTAAAGTTGCATTGAAATACAATATGCAAACAAAGTTACCAGCAATTAAAAAAATAACAAGAATAAGTAAGCCAGGACTTAGAAAGTATGCTGATTCTAAAACATTACCAAGAGTAATTAATGGTTTAGGTATTGCTATTCTTTCTACTTCAAAAGGTGTTATTACTGATAAAGAAGCAAGAAATTTAAATGTTGGTGGGGAAGTTATTTGTCACGTATATTAATAAGATAAAGAAATGTCAAGAATAGGAAAAAACCCAATAACAATTACCGAAGGAGTTACTGTAACTCAAGAAGGTACTGTTATAAGGGTAAAAGGAAAATTAGGTGAGCTTTCTCAAGATATTGATGCAAGTATTACGGTAACAATTGCAGATAATGTGATTGCTTTCACAAGAGAATCTGACCATAAGGATCATAGGTCAAAGCACGGTTTGTACAGAGCTTTAATTGCAAATATGATTGAAGGAGTAACTAAAGGTTATTCTAAAAAATTAGAACTTAGAGGAGTAGGTTACAGAGCGACAACTCAAGGTAATACTTTAGATATATCAACAGGATATTCGCACAATATAGTATTTGATATTCCAACTGAAATTAAAGTTGTTGCTGAAACTGAAAAAGGAAAAGCACCAACTGTAACTATTTCAGGATGTGATAAACAATTAGTTGGAGCTGTTGCAGCAAGAATTAGAGCAGAAAGAAAACCTGAACCGTACAAAGGAAAAGGAATTAGATATGTTGGTGAATACGTTAGAAAGAAAGCTGGTAAAACAGCTGCAAGTTAAAATAAGATAATAAGATGACACAATCAAAAAAAGACTCTAGACAAAGAGTAAGATATACGATCAGAAAGAAAGTTTCTGGTACTTCTGAAAGGCCAAGATTAGCAATTTTCAGGTCTAACAAGGGTATTTATGCTCAAGTTATTGATGATGTAAATGGGAATACACTTGCTTCAGCATCTTCAAAAGAAGCTAAAGGAACTAAAACTGAACAAGCTACAGTAGTAGGTAAATTAATTGCTGAAACAGCTAAAAAAGCTGGAATTGAAACTGTAGTTTTCGATAGAGGAGGGTTTTTATACCATGGTAGAGTTAAAGCATTGGCTGATTCAGCTCGTGAAGCAGGATTAAAATTTTAAGAATTAGATATGTTAAAATTAGCACAAAATAAAAGAGTAAAGATTTCTGGCGATATCGAGTTGAAAGACAGATTAGTTGGAGTACAAAGAGTAGTAAAAGTTACTAAAGGGGGTAGAACTTTTGGATTTTCAGCTATTGTTGTAGTTGGTGATGAAAAAAGTGTTGTTGGTATTGGCTTAGGAAAATCGAAAGATGTTGCTACAGCTATTGCTAAAGGAATTGATGCTGCGAAAAAGAATTTAGTAAGAATTCCTATTTATAAAGGAACTATTCCTCATGAGCAAACTGCTAAGTTCAGTGGATCTCAAGTTTTAATTAAGCCTGCATCACATGGTACAGGAGTAAAAGCTGGGGGTGCAATGCGTG
The DNA here is from genome assembly GCA_047617145.1 of Thalassomonas sp. Classification (GTDB taxonomy): domain Bacteria; phylum Bacteroidota; class Bacteroidia; order Flavobacteriales; family BACL11; genus UWMA-0277. The sequence continues at coordinate 11,773 of JBLGCF010000003.1, forward strand.
CGGTATTAGAGAGTGCTGGTGTAAAAGATGTATTGGCAAAATCTAAAGGTTCTTCAAATCCTCATAACTTGGTAAAAGCGACTTTAAAAGCTTTATTAGAATTGAGAGACGCAAGAACAGTTGCAATGCAGAGAGGGATAACAATGGATCAAGTATTTAACGGATAATATATTTAGCATGGATAAGATTAAAATTAAACAAGTTAGAAGTAGAATTGGAAGACCAAAGGATCAAAAGAGAACTTTAGATGCATTGGGATTAAGAAAGATGAATGCGGTAGTGGAGCATAATGCAACACCACAAATTTTAGGAATGGTTGCTAAAATTAAGCACCTAATAACTGTAGTAGAATAATATCAGATATGGAATTACATAATTTAAAACCTGCAAAAGGTTCAATTAAAGGAACGAAAAGAGTAGGTAGAGGAGAGGGGTCTAAGAAAGGAGGAACATCTACTAGAGGACATAATGGTCAAAAATCTCGTTCAGGATATTCAAAGAAAATTGGATTTGAGGGGGGACAACAACCTTTACAAAGAAGAGTGCCTAAGTTTGGATTTACGAATCCAAATAGAGTAGAGTACAATGGCGTTAACTTAGATACTATCCAAGCTTTAGTTGACTCAAAGAAATTAAAGGGAACTATTGTACAACAAGATTTGATGGATAATGGTCTTGTACAAAAGAATGATTTAGTGAAAATTTTAGGTAGAGGTGAGTTAACAGCTAAGTTAGATATTACTGTTAATGCATTTTCTGGAACTGCAAAGGCAGCAATTGAAAAGGCTGGTGGAACTGCAACTGTTATAGAAAAGTAAGATGAGAAAATTAATAGATACAATAAAGAATATTTGGAATATTGAAGATTTGAGAAATCGAATCTTAACTACATTAGGAATTCTAGCTATTTATAGATTAGGTTGTTTTGTTGTAATTCCTGGTGTTGATCCTGCACAGCTTGCTGCCTTACAAGATCAGACTTCTGATGGTTTATTGGGACTATTAAATATGTTTACTGGGGGTGCATTCTCACAAGCGTCAATTTTCGCTTTGGGTATTATGCCTTATATCTCTGCTTCTATTGTTATTCAATTAATGGGAATGGCTGTACCATATTTCCAAAAATTACAAAAAGAGGGTGAGAGTGGAAGAAGAAAAATTAATAATATTACAAGATACCTAACTATCTTAATCACTGCAGGACAAGCACCTGGTTATATTGCTAACTTAAAAGCAACATTACCTGAAACAGCTTTCTTATTACCTGCAGGAGGATTTTGGTTATCATCAATTATTATATTGGTAACGGGTACTATGTTTGTAATGTGGTTAGGTGAAAAAATTACGGATAGAGGTATTGGTAATGGAATCTCATTATTAATTATGATTGGTATTATTGCAGGTCTACCACAATCATTAATGCAAGAATTTGTTTCTTCCTTAGGTTCAGCAGGTGGTGGTTTAGTTATCTTTTTAGTCGAAATGCTAGCTTTATTATTTGTAATTTTAGTAACGATCCTTTTGGTTCAAGGGACAAGAAGAATTCCTGTTCAGTATGCTAAAAGAGTAGTTGGAAATAAACAATACGGAGGAGTAAGACAATTCATTCCTTTAAAAGTGAATGCAGCAGGAGTAATGCCAATTATCTTTGCGCAAGCAATTATGTTTGTCCCTATTACATTAGTTGGTTTTTCTGAAAATGAAAGCTTACAAGGTGTTGCTGCAGTACTTACTGATTTTGGAGGGTTCTGGTACAATCTAATGTTCTTTGTAATGATTGTATTATTTACTTATTTTTATACAGCTATGACGGTTAATCCTAATCAAATGGCTGATGATATGAAAAAGAATGGAGGATTTATTCCTGGTGTAAAACCAGGAAGATCTACTGCTGATTATTTAGATGCTGTAATGTCAAGAATTACATTGCCAGGATCTTTATTCTTAGGTTTAGTAGCTATTTTGCCAGCATTTGCAATGGCAGGAGGAATTAACATGCAGTTCGCACAATTTTATGGTGGTACTTCATTGTTAATTTTAGTTGGGGTTATTTTAGATACCCTTCAGCAAATTGAGAGTCATTTGTTAATGCGTCATTATGATGGGTTAATGGACTCAGGAAGAATTAAAGGTAAGTCTTCTGGAAGTATGATGTAATCATAATTAGTTATGATTAATTATAAGACGGAAGAAGAGATAGAGTTAGTAAGAAAAAGTTCTTTACTTGTTGCAAGAACCCATGCTGAGATAGCAGGGCTGATAAAACCAGGGATAACTACCCTAGCATTAGATAAAATTGCTGAAGAGTTTATCAGGGATAACGGAGGAGTTCCAGCTTTTAAAGGTTATGGAGGCTTTCCTAATACCTTATGTATGTCACCAAATGATCAGGTGGTACATGGTATCCCAAATGATAGAGTTCTTGAAGATAGCGAAATTTTATCGGTGGATTGTGGAGTAGTGATGAATGGCTATTATGGTGATTCTGCTTTTACCTATGAAGTTGGTGAAGTAGATGCTGAAACAAAACAATTACTTAAAGTAACTAAAGAGTCACTTTATAAAGGAATTGAACAAGCAGTACCCGGAAATAGAATTGGTGATATTGGTTATGCCATACAGCAACATGCTGAAAGCTTTGGATATGGTGTGGTTAGAGAATTAGTAGGACATGGTGTAGGGGAAAATTTACATGAGTCGCCAGAAGTGCCTAATTACGGAAGAAGAGGAAGAGGGGTTATGCTTAAAGAAGGATTAGTTATTGCTATTGAGCCAATGATTAATATGGGAACTAGGCGGATTTTGCAACATAATGATGGATGGACAATAACAACTGTTGATAATAAACCATCTGCACATTTTGAACACACAATTGTAGTTCGAAAAGGAAAAGCAGAAATATTATCAAGTTTTGAAGAAATAGAGAAAAAGATAAATGGCTAAACAAGCTAACATAGAATTGGATGGAACGATAACACAAGCATTGTCAAATGCTATGTTTCGTGTAGAATTGGAAAATGGGCATATTGTAGTCGCACATATTTCAGGTAAAATGAGAAAGTTTTATATTAAATTGTTGCCAGGTGATAAAGTAAAGATGGAAATGTCACCATACGATTTGACAAAAGGAAGAATAACATATAGGTACTAATAAAATAATTTAAAATGAAAGTACGAGCATCAGTAAAAAAAAGAAGTGAAGATTGCAAGATCGTCAAAAGAAAAGGACGAGTTTATGTAATTAATAAGAAGAACCCAAGGTATAAACAAAGACAAGGTTAAACAATGGCAAGAATTAAAGGTATTGATTTACCAAAAAACAAAAGAGGAGTTATTGGATTAACTTATATTTACGGAATTGGTTCAACTTTTGCAGTAACAATTTTAGATGAAGCAAATGTTTCTCATGACATTAAAGTTCAAGATTGGACTGATGAGCAAACTAATGCAATTAGAGATATCATTGGAGAGAAATTTACTGTTGAAGGTGAATTAAGAGCTGAAACAAAAATGAACATTAAGCGATTAATGGATATTGGTTGTTACAGAGGTATTCGTCACAGAATGGGACTTCCTTTAAGAGGGCAAAGAACAAAAAACAATTCTAGAACCAGAAAAGGGAAAAGAAAAACTGTTGCTAATAAAAAGAAATAATAGATAATTATGGCTAAAACAACAAAAAAGAACACAGTAAGAGTTGAAGCTGAAGGGCAAGCGCACATTCAGGCAACTTTTAACAACATTATTATTTCACTTACTAATAAAGGAGGACAAGTTATTTCTTGGTCTTCAGCTGGTAAGATGGGATTCAGAGGATCCAAAAAGAATACTCCTTATGCTGCACAGATGGCTGCTGAGGACTGCTCAAAAGTAGCTCTTGATAAAGGGTTAAAAAGAGTAAAGGTTTATGTTAAGGGACCTGGTCAAGGTAGAGAATCTGCTATCAGAACAATTCATAATTCTGGTATCATTGTTACTGAGATTGTAGATGTTACTCCATTGCCACACAATGGATGTCGTCCACCGAAAAAGAGAAGAGTTTAATATATTTATAATTAAGATAAAGACATGGCAAGATATACAGGCCCAACATCAAGAATTGCAAGAAGATTTGGAGAACCAATTTTTGGCCCAGACAAGGCATTAGCTAAAAAAGCTTACGGACCAGGACAGCACGGTAACCAAAGAAGGAGAGGTAAACAATCCGAATATGGCGTGCAGTTAATGGAAAAACAAAAAGCTAAGTTTACTTATGGTATTTTAGAGAAACAATTCTCTAACTTATTTAAGGAAGCACTTAGAAGAAAAGGAGTTACAGGTGAAAATTTATTACAAATGTGTGAATTACGTTTGGATAATGTTGTATACCGTTTAGGAATTTCACCAACAAGAAGAGGTGCTCGTCAGTTAGTTACTCACAAACATATTACTGTGAATGGAAACAATGTAAACATTCCTTCTTATGCTTTAAAAGTAGGTGATATTGTTTCAGTACGTGCACGTTCAAAATCATTAGAAACAATAACAAATTCAATTACTGCTAGTCCTAATCAAATGGAATGGTTAGAATGGAATGGAGAAACTCAATTAGGTAAAGTTGTTGCTGCACCTGAAAGAATTCAAATTCCTGAAAACATCAAGGAGCAGTTAATTGTTGAATTGTACTCTAAATAAGAATAATTAAAAAATAAAAAATATGCCAATCTTAGATTTTCAAAAGCCAGATGAGGTAGTAATGATTAATGAAGCAGCTAACCAAGGAAACTTTGAGTTCCGTCCGTTAGAGCCAGGTTATGGTTTAACTGTGGGTAATGCGTTAAGAAGAGTTTTATTATCTTCTTTAGAAGGTTATGCTATTACATTAATCAGAATTACAGGTGTTGATCATGAATTTACTACTGTTGAAGGTGTTGTACAAGATGTTACTGAAATTATCTTAAACCTTAAACAAGTAAGATTTAAACAACAAATTGAAACTGTTGAATCAGAAGTTGCTACTTTAAAAGTGAGCAAAAGTGATGTAGTTACTGCTGCTGATTTAGCAAGTAGCTTATCAAACTTTCAAGTGTTAAATCCTGAGCAAATTATTTGCGAATTGGATAAGAAAGTAACATTTGAAATGGAATTTACAATTGCTAAAGGTAGAGGGTATGTTGCTGCTGAAGCGAATGAGATTGAAGATGCTCCAATAGGAACAATTGCTATTGATTCTATCTTTACTCCAATCAAGAATGTAAATTATAATGTTGAGAATTATAGAGTTGGTCAAAAAACTGATTTTGAAAAATTAAATTTAAACATTACTACTGACGGTTCAATTGATCCTAAATTAGCATTAACTGAAGCGTCAAAAATATTAATTCAACACTTTATGTTATTCTCTGATGAAAAAATCAGTTTAGAAGAAGATACAGTGGAAGAATTTGATGAGGATACTTTACACATGCGTCAGTTATTGAAAACGGAACTTACTGAGTTTGGTTTATCAGTTAGAGCATTGAATTGCTTAAAAACTGCAGAAGTATTTACATTAGGTGAGTTAGTTTCTTTCAAAAAATCTGATATGTTAAAATTCAGAAACTTTGGTAAGAAATCACTATCAGAATTAGAGGATTTAATAGAAGAAAAAGGATTAACTTTCGGTTTTGATACTGCAAAGTATAATTTAGATAACGAATAGAACAATGAGACACGGAAAGAAATTTAACCATTTAAGTAGAAAAGCTGCTCACAGAAAAGCAATGCTTGCTAATATGGCATGTTCATTAATTGAACACAAAAGAATTAAAACTACTTTAGCGAAAGCAAAAGCATTAAGAGTATATGTTGAACCTTTGATTACTAAATCAAAAGACGATACTACACATTCAAGAAGAACTGTATTTTCTTACTTAAAGCAAAAAGAAGCAATTACTGAATTATTTGGTAATATATCTGCTAAAATTGCTGACAGACCAGGAGGATATACTAGAATCTTGAAATTAAGTAATCGTTTAGGAGATAATGCTCAAATGGCATTTATTGAGTTAGTTGATTATAATGAAGAGTATACTACTGATAAGCCTAAACGTAAAAAAGCTAGAAGAGCTAAGGCTAAGAAAGTTGAAGTTGTGGCTGTAGCTCCTGCTGTTGAAGAAGCAGTAGTAGTTGAAGATGCTCCAGAAGCTGATGTAAAAGCTGAGGAATTAGTAGCTGAAAATCCAGTAGTTGAAGATGCTCCAGAAGCTGATGTAAAAGCTGAGGAATTAGTAGCTGAAATTCCAGTAGTTGAGGAAGCTCCTGCTAAAATAGAAGCTAAGGAAGAAGCAGATAACTCTGAAAAGAAAGAAGAAAAAGGAGAGTAGTCTATAACTTCTTTTTAATATTTTAAAAAAGGGTAAAGCTTAGGTTTTATCCTTTTTTTATAAATAAATTTGAAAATGAAATACAATAAGAAAAAAGCAGCAGTTTTATTATTAGCTGACGGAACTATCTTTCATGGTAAGGCTGTTGGAGTTGATGGTGTTGCTACAGGTGAGCTTTGTTTTAATACAGGGATGACAGGCTATCAAGAAGTATTTACTGATCCTTCTTATTTTGGGCAATTAATGATTACTACAAATGCTCATATTGGTAATTATGGTGTTCATAATGAAGAGGTAGAATCTGAAGATATGAAAATTGCAGGTTTAATTTGCAAGAATTTCAATACTGGTTTTTCGCGTGATGGTGGAGATGGTAATCTGCATGACTATTTTGTGGCTCAAAATAAAGTTGTGATTTCTGATGTAGATACTAGATCTGTCGTAAGACACATCCGCGATAAAGGAGTTATGAATGCAATCATTTCAACTGCAACTACTGATATTGCTGAATTAACTAAATTATTAGCAGAAGTCCCTTCAATGGAAGGTTTAGAATTATCTTCTTCTGTTTGTACGAAAACACCTTATTTTGTGGGTGATGAAAATGCAACTCATAAAGTTGCTGTTTTGGATTTAGGGGTGAAACGTAATATCTTAACTTGTTTATCGGATAGAGATTGTTACTTACAAGTATTCCCAATGCATACTTCTTATGAAGATATGAAAGCTTGGAATCCTGATGGATTCTTTTTGTCGAATGGTCCTGGAGATCCTTCTGCAATGCCAAAGGTTATTGAAGAAGTTAAAAACATTACAACTGATGGGAAACCTGTATTTGGAATCTGTTTAGGGCATCAAGCACTAGCACTTTCTGAAGGGATATCTACTTATAAGATGCACAATGGTCACAGGGGAATTAATCATCCTGTAATCAATTTAAGTACTAAAAAAGCAGAGGTTACTTCACAAAATCATGGTTTTGGAATTTCAGAAGAAGATATTAAGAACAACCCTAATGTAGAGGTAACTCATGTGAACTTGAATGATGATACTATTGAAGGAATTAAATTGACAAACAAAAACTGTTTTTCAGTACAGTATCACCCAGAATCATCACCAGGTCCACACGATTCAAGATACTTATTTGATGAATTTGTGAATAATATTAAAAGCTATAAAAACTAATTAAATGGGAAGAATAGTAAATGTACATGCACGCCAAATTTTAGATTCAAGAGGAAACCCAACAGTAGAAGCTGAAGTGTTAACTGAAAATGGAGTAATGGGAAGAGCAGCTGTTCCTTCAGGAGCTTCAACAGGAAAACATGAGGCAGTAGAATTAAGAGATGGTGATAAAGGAACTTATTTAGGAAAAGGAGTTTTAAAAGCTGTACAGAATATTAAAACTGCTATTAATGAGGAATTAAAAGGTATTTATGTCTCTGAGCAAGCATTGATTGATCAGAAAATGATTGATTTGGATGGTACGTTAAATAAAGCAAACTTAGGTGCTAATGCTATGCTAGCTGTTTCTTTGGCTTGTGCTAAAGCTGCTGCTGAAGAAAATGGGCAAACATTATATAATTATATTGGAGGGGTAAATGCTAGGGTATTACCTATTCCAATGATGAATATTTTAAATGGAGGTTCGCATGCTGATAACAGTATTGACTTTCAAGAATTTATGGTTATGCCAGTTGGCGCTACTTCATTTGCTGAAGCATTACAAATGGGAACAGAAGTATTTCATCATTTAAAAGCTGAATTAAAAGCACAAGGTCATTCTACTAATGTAGGTGATGAAGGAGGATTTGCACCAAACTTAGGTTCTAATGAGGAGGCAATTCAAGTTGTGATAAAAGCAATTGAATCTGCAGGATATACGCCAGGAGTTGATATGTATATTGCTATGGATGCAGCTGCATCAGAGTTTTATAATGCTGAAGAAAATGTATATCACTTTCACCAGTCGACAGGAGAGAAATTAACACCAGCTGAAATGGTTGATTTTTGGGCAGATTGGACAGAGAAATATCCTATCTTGTCTATTGAGGATGGTTTGGATGAAGATGATTGGGAGGGTTGGAAAACCTTAACAGAGAAGATTGGAGATAAGGTTCAGTTAGTTGGGGACGATTTGTTCGTTACTAATGTGGAGCGTTTAGGAAGAGGAATTGACAATGATATTGCCAACTCTATTTTGATTAAAGTAAACCAGATTGGTACTTTAACAGAAACGATTAATGCAGTACAATTGGCACAGAAAAACGATTATACCTCAGTGATGAGTCATAGGTCAGGAGAGACAGAAGATACTACTATTTCTGACTTAGCAGTAGCACTTAATTGTGGTCAAATAAAAACGGGTTCAGCTTCTCGATCTGATAGAGTAGCAAAATACAATCAGTTATTAAGGATTGAGGAAATGCTTGGATACCAAGCAATTTACACAGGAAAAGATTTTAAGTTTATTAAAAAATAAACTATTATATTAGCAGGATTAAAAAAAGAGAAAATGGCGAAGAAAGCAGAACTACACTATGATGGGAAGGTATTTGAACTTCCAGTTGTAACAGGAACGGAAGATGAAAATGCACTAGATATTAGTAAATTAAGAGGGGAGTCAGGCTTAATTACTTTAGATAGAGGGTTTAAAAATACAGGTTCTACTCAAAGTGCGATTACTTTCCTAAACGGAGAAGAAGGTGTCTTAAGATACAGAGGTTATTCTATTGAAGAGTTAGCTGAAAAATCTTCTTTCTTAGAAGTATCCTTTTTATTAATTTATGGTGAATTGCCAACTGCAGTAGAATTGGAGAAGTTTACTAAAGATATTTCGGAACACTCATTAGTACATGAAGATGTAAAATCAATTTTAGATGGTTATCCTTCTAAGGCTCATCCAATGGGAGTGCTTTCTTCATTGGTTTCTGCCTTAACAGCTTTTTATCCAAAGTCTTTAGATCCTAACCGTTCTAAAGCACAGATTGATGGTAATATTATTCGTTTTATTGCTAAACTTCCAACCTTAGCTGCTTGGAGTTTTAAGAATAGAATGCGTCAGCCAATTATGTATCCTAAAAATAAGTTGAACTATACTTCAAACTTTTTACACATGATGTTTGGCTTGCCAACTCAGGATACAGAAATAAACCCTGTTATTGCAAAAGCATTAGATAAACTATTAATCTTACATGCTGATCATGAACAAAATTGTTCTGCTTCAACAGTAAGAATTGTTGGTTCTTCTCACGCTAGTTTATACGCATCTGTATCAGCAGGTATTGCTGCACTTTGGGGACCATTACATGGTGGTGCTAACCAAGCTGTAATTGAAATGCTAGAAGAAATAAAAGCTGATGGTGGTGATGTAAGTAAGTACATAGCAAAAGCAAAAGATAAAAATGATCCTTTCCGTTTAATGGGATTTGGACATAGAGTGTATAAGAATTTTGACCCAAGAGCAACTATCATTAAAAAAGCATGTGATGATGTGTTGAGTGAATTAGGAATTGAAGATCCAGTATTGGATATTGCAATGGAATTAGAACAAGTAGCCTTGAATGATGAGTATTTCAAATCAAGAGGTTTGTACCCTAATGTTGATTTCTATTCAGGTATTATTTACAGAGCCTTAGGAATCCCTACGGATATGTTTACGGTTATGTTTGCTATTGGTAGGTTGCCAGGTTGGATTGCGCAATGGAAAGAAATGAGAGAAAATAACGAGCCAATTGGTAGGCCAAGACAAGTATATACTGGTGCTACTGAAAGAGGTTATGTTAATATGGAAAACAGATAATTTATTATTTATATGTTAGAATAAAAAACTCAGCTATTAGCTGAGTTTTTTTATTTTTGGGCTATGGCTTACAAATCCTTACAACAATGCATTACCGACCTTGAAAAACAAGGAGAACTCCTTAGGATTACTAAAGAAACAGATCCTAATTTGGAAATGGCATCCATTCATTTGGATGGATTTGCAAAAGGGGGGAAGGCACTTCTTTTTGAAAATATAAAGGGAAGTAAATTCAGGGCAGCTTCTAATCTATTTGGAACGCTTGAAAGAAGTAAGTTTATGTTCCGTGATAGTTTGAAACAGGTAAAACAACTTATTGACTTAAAGACAAATCCTGCTTCTGCTTTTAAAAATCCGTTGGAGGCTATTTTTACTGCATTGCATGCTATTTATGCTATTCCAGTAAAAGTTAGGTTTCCAAGAAAATTTAAGGAGATTAAAATAGAAGATATTCCGCAAGTAAAATGTTGGAAAGAGGATGGAGGTGCTTTTATTACTTTACCTCAAGTGTATTCGGAAGATATAGAAAATCCTGGAATAATGAATTCCAATTTGGGTATGTATAGAGTGCAGCTTTCTGGGAATGATTATGTGCCCAATAAAGAAGTAGGAATGCATTATCAAATTCATAGAGGGATTGGAGTGCATCAGCATAAAGCAAATAAAAAAGGAGAACCTTTAAAGGTATCTATTTTTATAGGAGGACCACCAGCTCATACTTTTGCAGCTGTTATGCCTTTGCCTGAGGGAATGTCCGAAATGGCCTTTGCAGGAATTTTAGGAGAAAGAAACTTTAGGTATGCAAAGAAAGATGGTTATACAATTTCAGCAGATGCTGATTTTGTAATTTGTGGAGAATTACATCAAAATGAGGTGAAACCTGAAGGACCTTTTGGAGATCATTTGGGCTATTATAGTTTGAAACATGATTTCCCAGTTTTGAAAGTAGCCAAAGTATATGCTAAAGAAAATGCTATTTGGCCTTTTACAGTTGTGGGTCGTCCACCACAAGAGGATTCTCAGTTTGGCGCTTTGATACATGAAATTAGCGGGAAAGCAATAGAGCAAGAAATTCCAGGATTGAAAGCTGTTAATGCAGTAGATGAGGCGGGAGTTCACCCTTTACTGTTGGCAGTAGGAAGTGAGCGATATACGCCTTACAATCCTACTAAACAACCCCAAGAATTATTGACCATTGCCAATCATATTTTAGGAACTGGGCAAATGAGTTTAGCAAAATATATATTCATTTGTGATGAAGAAAATGCTCCTGATGTAAATGATGAGAAGGCTTATTTTACTCATTTTTTGGAAAGAGTGAATTGGAAAAGAGATTTGCATTTTCAAACCAAAACGACAATTGATACTTTGGACTATAGTGGGGACGGCTTGAATGAAGGTTCAAAAGTTGTGGTTCCTGCAGCTGGAAAAATTAAAAGAAAACTAGCTGAAATTTCGCCAAATATTGATTTTCCAAATGGATTCTCTAATCCTAAATTAGTGAGTAATGGAAACTTAGTGATGGAAGGAAAAGGAGAAATGAGAGAGTTGATTGCTAGTTTGGAAAAACAGAGTTTAGAAGGAATAGCACTCATTACTTTAGTGGATGATGCCACTTATACAGCTAAAAATTTTTCTAATTGGTTGTGGGTTACTTTTACCCGTTCCAACCCTGCAAACGATATTTTTGGTTTAAATGCAGAGTACACTAACAAACATTTCTCTTGCTCCATTCCTATTATTGACGCTAGGATAAAAGCACATCATGCTCCTATTTTGGAACGTTAGGTTTATGCTCAGGATTTTTAAACTTTCGTTTGTTATTTCCCCACTGTTTTTTATTCTTATTTTTAGCAATTCTATATTCTGGTGCAGCTTCAAATCCTTTAGGTAATGCCAATTTAGGAACTTCTTTTTCAATTAATTTCTCAATATCCAAAAAGTTACGGACTTGTTTCTGGTTGATAAAAGTAATGGCTTCACCTGTTCTATCAGCTCTTGCAGTACGCCCAATTCTGTGTACATAATCTTCTGCATCATGAGGAACTTCATAGTTTATTACCAATTCAATTCCTTTAATATCAATCCCTCTGGATAGGATATCAGTTGCCACTAAAATTCTAATTTTCTTATTTTTAAAGTCACGAATTGTATCTTCTCTTTGCTGTTGATCTAATCCTGAGTGCATATCGCTTGCACGCATACCTGACCTGTTAAGAGTTTGTGTTATTTCTTTTACACTCTTTATGCTTGATGCAAAAATAAGTACATGACTTAAGTCCTTTCCTTTTGCTCTAAGTATTTCTCTTACCAATTTAACTTTCTGGGTGTCGTGCACCATGTAAGCCGACTGTGTAATTCCTGCAGCAGGTTTTGATATTGCTAAAGCAATGCTTGCTGGATTGTCGAGTAATTTTGTAGCTAGTGTTCTTATTTTTGGAGGCATGGTAGCCGAGAATAATAAGTTCTGTCTTTTTTCAGGCAGCCTTTTGGATATGGTCATTATGTCATCATAAAAACCCATATCTAACATTCTGTCGGCTTCATCAAGTATAAAATGCTCTACTCCAGAAGTGTCAAAATAATTAAACTTTAAGTGAGCTAACAGCCTTCCTGGAGTACAAATAATAATATCTGCTCCTTTCACCAAAGCTTGTTTCTGATTATCAAATTCCACCCCAGTTCCACCTCCATATATTGGGTAGGAGGATGAGTTAGTGAAATAAGAAAATCCTTCAATTTGCATATCAATTTGCTTTGCCAACTCTCTAGTAGGTGCGACAATAATTGCCTTTACTTTATTGGTTTGTTTTACTTTTGTGAGTTTATCAAGGATAGGCAAAACAAATGCTGCTGTTTTTCCTGTTCCTGTTTGTGCGCAGGCAATTAAATCTCTTCCCTCTTGTATTATTGGTATTGCTTGTTCTTGTATTGGAGTTGCTTTTTCAAAGCCCATCATATCCAGCCCTTCTTGAAGTTCGTTCCCGAACTTAAATGTTGTAAAATTCATTCGGTAAATATACTAAAAGGAAAATTGCTATCTGATAATAATTAAATCAGTATTTCTTTGATGTATTCTACTATTATTCCAAGGAAAATCCAAACTGGAAAATGAACAAAACTGATGATACCTTTCCAATGTTTTCGGTTGCTTAAATAACTGTAATCCCAAAGTCGTATTTCAAATTTCAATAAAGGATACCCTACTAAAATTTCAACTATCCAAATCCAAATAGGGTATGATAAATACCTTACTATGTTATTTTGAATAAGACTTTCTGCCAAATCAAAACCATAGGATAAACCAAACGCATAAATTGGAAACATCCAAAGGGAAGTATGCCCCATTAAGGTGATTTTATTTTTTGTAATTAAATCAAAAATAGCAGTAAATGCTATTTCTGCACAAATACCAAACATTCCCCAAAATAAGACTTCTGAAATATTCATTACTCTAAAAGGAATTTAAGAATTTTCTTCTTTAATTTTGTAAAGGGTAAGTATTTAACGCTTGGTTCAAATAAAAATGATTTATGTAAAATACTTTTATAATGCGTAAAAGTATCAAAACCTGCTTTGGAATGATAGCTTCCTATTCCGCTTGCACCTACACCACCAAAAGGGAGGTTAGGATTAGAAAGATGAACTAAGGATTCGTTAATTGCACCTCCTCCAAATGAGATTTCATTCAATATTTTTTTAATTATTTTTTTATCTTTTGAATAGATATATAGTGAAAGTGGTTTTTCTCTCTCTTTTATTTTTGCGATTACATCCTCTAAGTTTTCAAAGGAAATAACTGGGAGTATGGGTCCAAAAATTTCATCTTGCATTATGTTGTCCTCAAAACTATTGTTTTGCAAAAGGGTAGGAGCAATACTTCTGTTTTCTATGGTTGTTTCTCCTCCATGATAAATTTTATCAGTAGGAATTAGTTGTTTCAATCGGTTAAAATTTCTCTCATTTACAATCTGAACATAATTTTCATTTATGTTTTCGCTAAGAGGATAAAATTCCTGAATTTCCTTTTTAAGGGCTTCTAATAATTCAGTTTCTATCTTTTTTTCTACTAACAGATAATCAGGGGCAATACAAGTTTGTCCTGCATTTAAGAATTTTGCCCAAACAATTCGTTTTGCAGTCATCTTAATATTGCAATCGGCTAAAACAAAAGTTGGACTTTTCCCTCCCAACTCTAAAGTAACAGCAGTTAAGTTTTCAGCTGCTGCTTTGTAAACTATTTTACCCACAGGAGTACTTCCTGTAAAGAAGATTTTATCCCATTTTTGTTTGAGTAATTCAGTACTGGTTTCCACTCCTCCTTCTATTATGCAAAGGTGTTTTTTATCAAAATTAGAATTGATAAGTTCTGCTAATATCTTACTTGTATTGTTTGGAATTTCAGAAGGTTTTATCACCACAGTATTTCCTGCAGCAATTGCTGAAATAGCAGGAATTAAAGAAAGTTGGTAAGGGTAATTCCAGGCAGAGATAACCAAAATAGACCCTAATGGTTCAGGGATGATATAACTTTTGGCTGGGAAGTTAGCAAGGTTGGTTCTTACTCTTTTTCGTTTACTCCACTTTTTTAGGTTACGAATTGCATCATTCAACTCGTTATAAATAAGGGATAGTTCTGTAAGGTAAGTTTCAAACTCTGATTTTTTAAAATCAGTGTAAATTGCGGTATAGAGTTTCTCCTCATTTTCTTTTAAAATGAGTTTTAACTTTTTTAAAGTTTCAATTCTGAATGTAACCTCTTTTGTAGCGTTAGCATTAAAGAAATTCTTTTGCTGATTTACGATTTTCGGTATATCCATTTTTCAAAGATAAGATAATTATTTACGGTCTTTAAAGTTATTCATGATTTGGTGAATAATTTGGGTGATATAAAAACAATCTTTATTTGTTTTTGATTTTACTCATAGCTCTTTCCGCAATCGCAGTGATTGACAAGGAAGGGTTAACGCCTGGATTTGCAGAAATCATAGAGCCGTCTATAATTAGTAAGTTATCATATCCAAAAACTAAATTATTTTTATCTATTACTCCTTCATTTATATTTTCTCCCATAACTGCACCTCCTAAGATATGTGCCGTAGATGGAATCCCAGCAAGTGGCTCTAAAGCAAAGACCGTTGCTTTTCCGTTTATGATTTGAGCATATTTTTTTGTTAATTCTGCAGCTCTAGGGATATATGCTCTTGGTTTTTTTCCTTCAGCTATTCTTGATGAGAAAACTCCTAGAATATTTTTTTTAAATTGTAGTTTACTGTCTAAAGTTTGCATAAACAATAGTGTAGCAGTGCTTTTTGCCCAATCTTTGACAAGATACATTTTTAAATAGCTAAGCGGATTTTTGAGAAAACTACCTATAATTTTTAAAATATTTATTATCGGAAATTTTCCTGAAACATAAGGTAAGTGAGTGGTTTTCCAAAATCCAGAACCGCTTGAGTATCTACATATTTCTAAGTGACTGTCTTCATCTGTGTGTAATATGGATCCAATGGCAACTCCTTTAGATAAATCTTTTTTACCATCTAGATTTGTTACGCTTATCAAACTTTCGTTGTTTGTTCGAATATCCATTCCTAATTGATTGGATATGTGTGGAAGAGATAATTTTTTAAGTTTAAGAAGTAGTTTAATTGTTCCCAAAACACCTCCGGAAAAAACTACTCCTTTTGCCCTTATTTGCATTTTTTTCTTAAAAAAACTAGTGCTGTTTTTTAAGTAAACTGTGTACCCGTCCTTTTGTTTGTTTTCAATTACATCATAGACTTCATTTTCTGCAAGAATATCTGCACCTAATTGTTGCGCTAAATATAGATAATTCTTATCTAAGGTATTTTTTGAATTATTTCTACATCCAGTCATACATCCCCCACAAAAATTACATCCCACTCTTTCTGGCCCTTTGCCATTAAAATAGGGGTCTGCAACTTTAATATCAGGCTCCCCAAAAAAAACAGCAACATTTGTTTTGTCAAAATCTTTTTCTCTATTTATTTTTTTAGAAAGTTTTTCAAGTGCTAAATCCCCATCAAATAATTTAGGGTTTTTAGTTGCACCTAGCATTTTTAATGCTGTTTGATAATGTGGCTTTAATTCATTTTCCCAATCTGCTAAATTTTTCCATGATCCTGTTTTGTAAAAAGCTTTTTTAGGGATGGGAAGTGTATTTGCATAAACTAGAGAACCTCCTCCAACCCCAACACCTGAGATAATAGTAATGTGTCTGAAAAATGACATTTTCATAATTCCATGCCATTTTAATTTAGGAAACCACAGCCATTTTTTTAAGTTCCAATTGGATTTAGGGAAATCTTTAGCTTTATACCATTTTCCTTTTTCAATAATCAGTACTTTATAACCTTTTTCAGCTAATCTTAAAGCACTAACTGACCCTCCAAAGCCACTTCCAATAATTATGTAATCGTATTCTTTCAAATTAGTTACTGATTAAAAGCAATATTTGTTTTCTTCAATTATTTTTGCTGCAATGCTTCTTCTCATTTCTTTAGGGTTAATGGTGTATCCTTTTGTGAATCGTTTTAAACCCATTAACAACATTCTTTGTTCGTCTCCTTCTGCAAAAGATAATATTACTTCTTCACCTGATTGATTGCAGTTTTTAATCGCTTGATATAAGTATAATTTACTCATAGCAATTTGGTGCTCTGTCGCCTCTTCTCCATTTTTAGTAGCTAGTTTTTCAGCTCTTAAAATTGTAGATTCTGCAGTATAAACTTCAATTACCATATCTGCCAAGTTCATCAATACTTCTTGTTCTCTTTCAATAGTCATTGCGAAATGTTGTGCTGCTTTTCCTGCACACATCAATATTGCTTTCTTCAGTTTTTTAACCTGTTCTTTTTCTACTGCAAAAAGTACGCTATCATCTGGCTTGTCAAAGGATGGAATACTCATTAAATCAGAAGCAACTTTCATTGCTGGAGTCATAATATCTAACTGTCCTTTCATTGCTTTCTTCAATATCATTCCTACCAAAAGCATTCTGTTGATTTCGTTTGTTCCTTCATAGATTCTTGCAATTCTTGCATCACGGTAGGCTGCTTCCATTGGTGCGTCTGCCGAATATCCCATTCCTCCATAAATTTGGATTCCTTCATCTGAACAGAATTGTATAGTGTCCGAACCTAATACTTTTACGATAGAACATTCAATCGCATATTCCTCAATTCCTTTTAGGTGTGCCTGCTGATGATCTACTCCTTCTGCTTCTAATCTTAAAATGTTCTTTTCAATTTCTGCTCCAGCACGATAAGTTGCCGATTCCACTGCAAAAGTTCTTACTGCCATATCCGCCAATTTATGCTTTATCGCACCAAATTTTGAGATAGGAATTCCGAATTGTATACGCTCGTTTGAATAGTTAGTGGAAAGAGAAATTACTCTTCTACAAGCGTCCAATACTGCTGCCGAAAGTTTAATTCTTCCCACATTAAGTGCGTTCATTGCAATCTTAAACCCGTTTCCTCTACCTCCTAATAAACTTTCAGCTGGTACTTTTACATCATTGAAAAATACTTGACGAGTAGAAGAAGAGTTTAATCCTAATTTACTTTCTTCCTCTCCTAAAGTGATTCCTTCCATACCTTTTTCTAAGATGAAACCAGTAATGTTTTTGTCATCTTCAATTCTTGCAAATACTATAAATACATCCGCAAAACCTGCATTCGAAATCCACATTTTTTGCCCTGTAATAAGGTAGTGTTTTCCATCCTCAGTAAGTACTGCTTTTGTTTTTCCTGAATTGGCATCCGAACCTGCTCCAGGCTCAGTTAAACAGTAACATCCCATCCATTCCCCAGAAGCTAATTTTGGTAAGTATTTTGATCTTTGTGCATCATCACCATATAATAAAATTGGTAAAGTTCCAATTCCTGTATGTGCCCCAAATGCAGTAGAAAATGAACCGTTAGCTCCTGAGATTTTATCACAGATTAATACTGAAGTGTTGAATGGCATTCCCATTCCACCATATTCTGCTGGTACGCTAATTCCTAATAACCCTAGTTCTCCTGATTTTTTCATGCAGTCTTCTGTTAGTTTGTAGTCTTTCTTTTCAAACCTTTCCCTGTGTGGGTCTAACTCCTTTTCTACAAATTCTTTGGTTGCTGATGCCATCATCAATTGATCCTCTCCAAACTCTTCTGGAATAAAAATGTCTTTTGCTTCTTGGTCTTTTATTAAAAATTCTCCTCCTTTTATCATAATATTATTTTTTTGTTTCTATTTTATGTATTGCTTTTATTGTTTTTAACATAGAATCAGGAGTTACCGAAATGGTATCGATTCCTTCTTCTACTAAAAATTGCGCAAAATCTGGATAGTCTGATGGACCTTGTCCACAAATTCCAACTTTTGTTTTTGTCTTTTTTGCTACTTTTATAAGGTTAGAGATGGAGCGTTTTACTGCAGGATTCCTCTCGTCATAAATGTGTGCTACTAAGGATGAATCTCTATCTAATCCTAAAGTTAATTGAGTCAAATCGTTCGATCCGATTGAGAATCCATCAATAAGTTCGGAAAATTCTTCTGCCATTAAAATATTAGAGGGTAATTCTGCCATAAGGTAAACTTGGAGTCCATCTTTTCCTCTTTCCAATCCGTATTTTTTCATCACTTTATATACCTTCTGTAATTCTTCAACTGTTCTACAGAAAGGAATCATAATAGTAACATTGTCTAATCCCATTTTTTTCCTTACCCTTTTGATGGCTTTACATTCCATCCCAAAAGCATATTCGTATTGCTCAGAATAATATCGGCTTGCACCTCTCCATCCAATCATAGGATTCTCTTCAGTTGGCTCAAAATAGCTTCCTCCCAACAAGTTGTAGTATTCGTTCGATTTAAAATCAGACATTCTAACAATAGCTTGTTTTGGGTAGAATGCAGATGCAATTTTTGCTACACCATAGGAAAGTCTTTTAATAAAAAATGTTTCTTCATCTTCAAACCCTCTTATCAGTACTCTTATCTTTTCTGATAATTCTCCATCCCCCAATTCCTTGTGTTTTAAAAGTGCTAAAGGGTGTGCTTGTATGTAATTGTTAATGATGAATTCCTCTCTTGCCAAACCAACCCCTGCATTTGGTATTTGTGCAAATTTGAAAGCTAAATCAGGAGAAGCTACATTCAACATAATTGGCGTTTTTGTAGTTGGTAAATTGTCCAATTTTGTTTTCTTCAATTTGAAAGGAACTATCCCTTCATATACTTTTCCGACATCTCCTTCAGCACAACTTACCGTAAATTCTTCTCCGTTAAAAAGGACTTCCGTTCCGTTTTCTGTTCCGACAATTGCAGGCACTCCCATCTCACGCGCTACAATTGCTGCATGGCAAGTTCTCCCTCCTTTATTGGTGATAATTGCAGATGCTTTTTTCATGATTGGCTCCCAATCAGGATCTGTCATTTCAGTAACTAAAATATCTCCTTCCTTAAAGTCAGATCCATCAAAAGTTCCATCTCTACCATCTAAGGAATACATTTTTTGAACTTTTCCTTGACCGATTTTATCTCCTACGGCAATTCCTGTTAATCGGATTGCTGCATTTTCAGTATTATCAATTAAGTATTCTACTAAATCATTGTCTTTTTTCCTGGAGTGAATTGTTTCAGGGCGAGCCTGAACAATAAATAACTCTCCTGAAAGTCCGTCCACAGCCCATTCAGTATCCATTGGGCACCAGTGTCCTTTTAGTTCAGTGTAATAATCTTCAATAATGCAAACCCACTTTGCTAATTGAAGTGCTTGTTTATCCGAAATACAAAATTGGTCTTGTTGTGTATTTCCAACATGTACAGTTTTTACTAATTGTCCTGGGTCTGTAGAGTAAATCATCTTAGTTTCTTTCTTACCCATTTTCTTTTCAATGATGGATTCAAAACCATTTTTTAAAGTGGGTTTGAAAATCAAAAACTCATCTGGTGATACTGTTCCTTGTACTACACTTTCCCCTAATCCGTACGAACCATTAATTAAAATTACATCTTTAAAACCACTTTCGGTATCTAAGGAAAATGCAACTCCTGAAGAAGCTAAATCCGAACGCACCATTTTTTGTACACAAACTGAAAGTCCTACATCAAAATGATTAAAACCGAAATTATCTCTGTAAGAAATTGCTCTATCTGTAAAGAGTGAAGCAAAACAATTTCTAACTGAAGTTAAAATTTGTTCAGGTCCTCTTACATTTAAGTAAGTCTCCTGCTGTCCTGCAAATGATGCATCTGGTAAATCCTCAGCTGTTGCTGATGAACGTACTGCTACATCTGTAATGTCTGAACCGTATTCCTGAGAAAGTTCTGTATAGCGTCTCTGAATTTCTAATTTCAAATCTTCTGGCCATTGTCCATTTCTGATGATTTCTCTAATTTCTAATCCTGTTTTTCTTAAGGAAACTAAATCATCTTTTTTCATCCCATTAATAAGAGAACGAATAGTGCTATCCAATTTATTAAACCGAATAAATTCCCAATAGGCATCAACAGTAAGTGCGAACCCTCCAGGAATATTTACTCCTAAGCCTTTTAGGTTCTGAATCATTTCTCCTAAGGAAGCATTTTTACCTCCTACTAATTCAAGATCGCTTAACTCTACTTCTGATAAATCAACAATATAACTGTGTGTTCCTTCTTTATTTCTATTTTTCTTTTTTTTCTTTGGAGTAGTGTATTCCTTTACCTGTCGGTATTCGTTTAAGGATCTTTTTTTGGTCATGATTTACGTAGTTTTTGGTTTTGGTTGTTAGTTTTTTTTAAAGAATTTCAAATACTCCGGCTGCACCTTGTCCTGCTCCTACACACATGGTAACCATTCCGTATTTTTGTTCTCTTCTTTTCATTTCGTTTATCAATTGTACAGTCAGTTTTCCTCCCGTGCATCCTAGTGGATGTCCTAAAGCAATTGCTCCTCCATTTACATTTACAATTTCTGGGTTTAATCCTAACTCACGAATAACCGCTAAGGATTGTGAAGCAAAGGCTTCATTCAATTCAAATTGCTCAATAT
>JBLGCF010000004.1:0-32681 GCA_047617145.1 Thalassomonas sp.
TTAAAATGATTCTTTCTCCAAGTACTGGGGCTTATAAAGGAATGGGAGGTTTTGGAGCTATTGGCTCTATGTTTCCTGCAACTTGGAACTGGGAGATATTTTGGAACTTAACCGCTTTCCTTTCTTTGATGTTGGCGTTTATGAATATCTTGCCTATCCCAGCCTTGGATGGGGGACATGTTGTTTTCTTATTATACGAAATTGTAGTTGGTAAGCCTGCTCCTGAAAAAATTATGGAATATGCGCAAATGGTAGGAATGATATTATTATTAAGTCTGTTGGTTTTTGCTAACGGAAACGATATTTTAAAACTGTTCTAAATTGTTTGAAGCGCTAAGCACATATCACCTTATTATTATCTTTTCAATAACGATAATCATTTCTTATTTCTTTAATCTGTACGCTAAAAAATCAGGAATTCCTGCTGTACTTTTATTAATTGGATTAGGAATTGGAATCAATTATACTTTGCGTTTTTCTGGCTTCCCAAGACCTGACTTACTGCCTGTGCTTGAAGTGTTGGGTGTTGTGGGTTTAATCCTAATTGTATTGGAGGCTGCTTTGGATTTACAGTTATTAAAAGAAAAAGTAGGGTTGATTATCAAATCCTTTTTGGTGGCTTTAATTGGGCTTGCAGGAACGTCCTACTTAGCTGCTTTAGCACTCAACTATTTAATGGGAGTTGAGGTGTTGAACGCACTGCTTTATACTATTCCGCTTTCTATTTTAAGTTCGGCTATCATCTTACCAAGTATTGATGATTTGGATGAAGACAAGCGAGAGTTTATGATTTATGAAAGTACCTTTTCGGATATTGTTGGGATTATAGGTTTTTATAGTGTATTAGCTATGGTGGGCTCGCACACTGAGGAAAGTGTATATGGTGAGGTATTTGGTAACCTAGCATTAACGATTGTTTTCTCAATTATCATTTCTTATATTCTTATCTATGTTTTCCAGAATATAAAAGGACATGTAAAGCTGTTTTTACTGATTGCTATCCTTTTACTATTATATGCAATAGGGAAGATGTTCCATTTATCTTCTCTTATTATCATCCTTATTTTTGGGATGATATTAAACAACTACAAAGTGTTTTTCAGAGGTGGATTAATGAAATTATTGAATGTAGAAAAAGTAGAGGAAGTACTGGATGATATGAAAGTTATTACTGCTGAAACAGCTTTTGTTGTTAGGACTTTCTTCTTTATTATTTTTGGTTGGTCGGTTTATTTAGGGAGTTTGTTAAGTTTTAAGGTAATTGGGATTGGCTTGGTTATTTTGGCGATTATATATGCTGTAAGAGCAATTGTTTTATTCTTGTTTAATGGTAGGGATATCGTTACTCAACTGTTTTTAGCCCCAAGGGGATTAATAACCATACTCCTGTTTTTTGCCATTCCTGAAGAGTTAAGCATAGGTGCAGAATTTCAAGGAGTATTGCTATTTGTTATTTTAGTGAGTTGCCTTATTATGACTTGGTCAATGATTAGCAATAAAAACAAACTCGCTCAAATAGAAGAAG
The DNA here is from genome assembly GCA_047617145.1 of Thalassomonas sp. Taxonomy (GTDB): domain Bacteria; phylum Bacteroidota; class Bacteroidia; order Flavobacteriales; family BACL11; genus UWMA-0277. The sequence continues at coordinate 1,526 of JBLGCF010000004.1, forward strand.
ATAATTCGATTGATATTATTAATAAAACAACTACAGTCCTTTCAAAACTGGAAGAAGAATTTAAAGAAGAGGGGGAAATGAAAATGGATGAAGATGATTCGACTGATATTATTTCAGAATAATATTAACCCTCAGTCTTTTTTGTTTTCATAGTTTTTCTCACTTTCTTTTATAATTTTGCAATCTCATTTTATAAAAATAAATTACAATGATTGATATTAAAAAAACATTAGATGTATTAGGAGTAAAAGCGACTAATAATGGTACTTCAACAGGAGCTAATTCTTTTGGTGGTGGAGCTGAAATTGAATCTTACTCTCCGGTAGATGGAAGCTTAATTGGAAAAGTAACTTCAACAACTCCTGAAGAATATGAAAAAGTAATGCAGACTGCAACTGCTGCATTTAAGGACTGGAGGTTAAAGCCGGCTCCACTTAGAGGTGAGATTGTTCGCCAATATGGAGAGAAATTAAGAGCATACAAACAAGAATTAGGAGAACTCGTTTCTTACGAAATGGGTAAGTCTTTACAGGAAGGTTTGGGTGAGGTGCAGGAGATGATTGATATCTGTGATTTTGCTGTTGGACTTTCTCGTCAATTACATGGATTAACTATGCATTCTGAGCGTCCAGGACACAGAATGTACGAACAATATCATCCACTTGGAGTCGTTGGTATTATTTCGGCATTTAATTTCCCAGTTGCTGTTTGGAACTGGAATACTGCTTTAGCTTGGATTTCAGGGGATACTTGTGTTTGGAAAGCATCAGAAAAATCTCCTTTATGTGGAATTGCTTGTCAAAATATTTGGAATGAAGTAGCAAAAGAAAACAACTTACCAGAAGGGATTTCTTGTATTATAAATGGTGATTATAAGCTAGGAGAAATGATGACAACTGATGATAGATTACCTTTAATTTCTGCTACTGGTTCAACTAGAATGGGAAGAATTGTTGGAACTACAGTTGCTGAGCGATTCGGAAAATCATTATTAGAATTAGGAGGAAATAATGCAATAATCATTACTCCAAATGCTGATTTAGAAATTACAATTATTGGCGCGTTATTTGGTGCTGTAGGTACTTGTGGTCAAAGATGTACTTCTACAAGAAGACTAATTATACATGAGTCAGTTTATGATGAAGTAAAAAATAAATTAACAAAAGCATATACTCAAATAGTTATTGGAAACCCTTTAGATGAGAGTAATCATGTTGGACCGTTAATTGACAAAGATGCTGTAAATATGTATTTAAGTGCTATTGAAAAAGCAAAAGAAGAAGGGGGTAATGTATTGGTTGAGGGTGGTGTGTTAGAAGGAAAGGGTTATGAAAGTGGATGTTATGTAAGGCCTGTAATTATTGAAGCTGAAAACCATTTCCAAATTGTACAGGATGAAACTTTTGCACCTATCTTATACATCATGAAGTATACTGAATTGGAAGAAGCTATTGAAATGCAAAATGGAGTGAAGCAAGGATTGTCGTCAGCTATTATGACAACTGATTTACGTGAGGCTGAAAAATTCTTATCTGTTGCAGGAAGTGATTGTGGTATTTCAAACGTAAACATTGGTACTTCAGGAGCTGAAATTGGTGGTGCTTTTGGTGGTGAAAAAGAAACAGGTGGAGGGAGAGAAAGTGGCTCTGACGCTTGGAAAATTTACATGAGAAGACAAACAAACACAATTAACTATACTGCTGAATTACCTTTAGCACAAGGAATTAAATTTGATTTGTAAAAAGTTATATTGAACTTAATTCAGTATCTGTTTTTTAAATTCTGTAATAAATTCAGAATGACAATACAAAAATAAAAAACCTGGAAGTGTTTTGTTTTTTATATCTTTGGTGTAATATTTTTAATTATGAATAAAAAAGTAGCAGGTTTATTTTTAATGTACTCTATATTTCTTGGAATTGAAACTTTAGGTTCTTTTTTTAACTTCCTTGCTGATGATTATCACTCGGTGACTGGACAATATTACTCATCCAATTTTTTGTATCTGCTTAGGGGATTGGAAGTGAACCAACTTATTGCTTTCTTTTCTAAAGGTGTTGGTTTTGAAATCGGGAGTTTACTTTTTACTTTTTCTCTCTTCTCTTTTTCTTTGTTTTTTATATTTGGAAAGAAAATGAGAGGAGTAAGTTATCTTTTGTTGTGTTCTATCGTTTTTATTTTCTGTTATGTATTATATTTTATTGCAACAGCTCATTTAACTAATTTGTATAATTTTTATTGGGTACTCTATCTGATTTCTTTTGGTTTAATTTCTTTTAGCTTTATTAATAAAAAAGTTAATTTTAATAAATTAGCTCGTTCGTTTTTAATTTATGGATCAGGATGGGGTTTTACATATTTATATTTATTTTATTTATTAGATTGGCCAAACTTTTTAAACCTTCATTCTATTAGTTTTGTAGAAGAAGTTTATGGTTTTTATAATCCAATATTTTACATAAATGCACTACACCCAACACTTATTTTAACCTCTGTTTGTTATTGGAAACCTAATATTAAGTATTAAACTATATTATATAAAAATTAAAAATTATGGAAGAAAAAATTAAAAATTTCAAAGACTTTGGTGTTATTGTTGTTGTTTTATCATTTATTATAATTCCCCTTATTTCTTACTTATGTATAGTAAAAATATTGCCGGAGCTACCTATAAACAGTGCTAGTGATTTAAATAACCTTTTATCCTTTTTTTATGTTATAATTATCTTTGTTTATACTTTTTTATGGGTTAGGTTGTTTAATAAATTAAGTTAATCTACAACTATTCTTTCTTCTCTATTTGCCAGCTCCCAGGCGGTTAAAAACACTAACCGTGTTATAGTTTCTATCTTTTTAAAATCTATTTTTTCAACGGTATCGGTTATTTTGTGGTAATCCTCATGCACACCATTAAAGTAGAAAATACATGGTATATTATTCTTTGCAAAATTATAATGATCTGAACGGTAGTAATATCTATTAGGATCATCTTCAGCATTAAAAGTATAATCTAAATCCAAACCAACATATTCTTCATTTACCTGCTCACTTATATTATGTAGGTCGGTACTTAGCATATCGGAACCAATTAAATATACATAATTAGGATCGGTATGAAAATCATCCAAACGACCAATCATATCAATATTCAAATTAGCTACTGTATTTTCTAGAGGGTAAATAGGGTGATCGGTGTAATATTTACTTCCTAACAATCCTTTTTCCTCACCAGCAACTGTCATTACTAAAATGCTTCTTCTAGGCCCTTTACCTGCTTTTTTAGCTAATATGAATGCCTCTGCAATTTCCATAGCACCAACAGTACCACTTCCATCATCATCCGCACCATTAAATATTAAACTGTCGTGCATTCCTAAATGATCATAATGAGCAGTAATTACTACTATTTCTTCTTTTAAATCTGTTCCTTCAATAAATCCTAAAACATTTTCACCTTTTATCCATTTCTTTTTTCCGAAAAGTTGTTTTACAAAATTCACATCACAATCCTCACACTTACAAAGGTGTCTTCCAGACTTTACTTTAAATTTTTGATAGTAGGTGTTTTTTTTGTAGGGTGGTATACCTATATCTTTAAAATGATTCATTATATAATCAGCAGCCATTTTTTGTCCTGGTTTCCCTGTTTCTCTTCCTTCCAAAGAATCAGAAGCAATAATTATTAAGTGTCTTTCTAAATCTTTCGTATTTATAGTTTCAGCAAATTTTACATTATCTTGTGAAAAAGCAATAGTAGTTAATCCTATAAATAATAGTAATAATATTTTTTTCATTATTTTAAATTTTAATTGATCCTACTAAAAGTAAGCACTCTACCTTTTTATTTTTATTTTCTATCACATTATTAATATTGTTAGTTAATAAAAAAAATTCATCTTTTTTTACTGAATATTTTTTTTCAGCAATTGTAATTACTGGATTACCTTCTAAAACGTAAATAAATTCTGTTTTATAAGGATGTTTATGCGTTGGATAAATTGCTTTTGGTTTAACTTTTACCAATTTTAAACTCCCATTATTTTTATCTAATAATTTTTTTCCACAAAAATTTTCTACTTTTCCATACTCCCATTCTAAGTTATTTGGATTTATTTTCATTTTAGCAAAAAGATATTTTACTAACTCTTTTTTGATGCCTTCCTCCTTCAAATTTTGTACTTAAAAAAGTATCAACAATTTCAATTACTTCATCCCATTTTAAATGGCGCGCTGGCATAGTTAGTATATTTGCATTGTTGTGTAAACGAGCTTGCTCTGCAATGTGAGAATTCCAACATAATGCTGCACGAATTCCTTGATGTTTGTTGGCTGACATATTAATACCATTACCTGTTCCACAAAACTGAATTCCCATTTCATTCTCATTTTTTTCAACTGATTCAGCTACTTTATGAGCAAAATCTGGGTAATCAACACTCTCTAATGAATAGCATCCAAAATCAGTAATATTATTGTTTTTTCTAGATAAGTAATCTTTTAATTGTTCTTTATAATCAAACCCTGCATGGTCGCATGCTAATCCTATTTTCATAATTTATTTTTTTAACAGTGTGTTAGTAATTATTGTTTTTAATCTAGTATCTATTTTTTAGTTGTTAATAAAAATAAATTTAAAATTGTTAGTAATTAGTTAATCAAAAATAAAAACTATTATTTACTTTTTAAAATATAAAATTAAACAAAACTCAAATTTTAAAATCAAACAAACTTATTATTTTTTGTTTGCTAGTTTTAATAGTACTTATTAACTTTATTAAGTTGTAAAAATAAGTTTATTTATTAAAAATTTAGCTTCATTTACATTTATTAACAACTATAATATATTGTTAGTATAATAGTTAAAATACTGGTTTCTAAATTTTAATAATTAACATTTAATTATAATTTATGTCAACTAATTTTAATATATTATTAAATCAAATAAAAAGCATTTTACTTTTCAACCAAACTAACACCTTATATATAAATAATATTTCTTTTTTATTTTTAAAATAACATAACTATATATTATTAATATAAAACTTAACTCATTTTTTAATTTTATAAAATTATTGTACTTTTACAACTCACTAATAAATTTAAAAATATGAAAAAAATATTTACTTTATCTACCGCTTTATTTTTAGTTGGTAGTGTTTTTTCACAAGGAACTTCAGTTTCTTTTTGTGATAACTTTGATTCTTATCAAAATGGAGCTCCTATTGCAGCAACTTCTTCTGATTGGGAAACTTGGGGGTCTATTACATCTCCAATACCTCCTTTTATAGATGATGCAGAGGTAACTAATATATTATCAAATTCTGGAGATTTTTCTTTATATTTTGAGGCAGTAGGAGCGGGAGGACCACAAGATGTTGTACTTCCTTTTGGTTCAGGTACACCATATACTATTGGGGATTTTGAATTTTCAGCAAACTTTTTTGTTAATCAAGGAACAGGTGCATATTTTAATTTTCAAGCCGAAAATACTCCAGGAACAACATGGAGTTTAGATGTACAAATGGACGCAACAGGTAATATTTCTTTTCAAAATGGAGGAGGTGCAACAATTTTTTTAACATCAACATATCCTATGAATACATGGTTTGAAATTAAAACTGTTGTTGATTTAACAAATAACAATTGGGAAATATTTATAGATAATCAATCTCAAGGAAGTTTTACAAATACAGTTAATAAAATAGCATCATTAGATTTATATCCGATTACAGGACATCAATTTTACATAGATGATGTTTGTTATTCTTATACTCCTGCGGTTTTAGAAAATTTAAATGCTCAAGTTTCATCAGTTACGCCAATAACAGGTTTAACTGGGCAAACAAGAAATCCTTCTGTAGAAATTAGAAATTTAGGATTAACAAACGTTATTTCTTTTGATGTTGATTTTGAATATAATGGAAATATAATTACTGAAAATATTAGTGGATTAAACATGGTTACTCTTGATGTTTATCAAGTTAATTTTAACAACTCTATTTCTTTAATTTCAGGAACAAATACAGGAATAGCTACTGTATATAATGTTAATGGTTTAGGACAAGATGATGAACCTTTAGATGATCAAATGACAATAAATATAGAAGCTATTACACCTGCTGTAGGAAAACTAGTAATTGGAGAGGAAGCAACAGGTACATGGTGCGGTTGGTGTCCTAGAGGAGCTGTAGCTTTAAATTGGATGGATAATGATTATGAAGGATATTGGCAGGGTATTGCTGTACATAATGGAGATCCAATGACAGATGCTGATTATGATAATGGAATGGCTCCATATATTGGGGGATATCCAAGCGGAATGGTTGATAGAGGACAAGAAATAGATCCGGGAACTTTTAAAAATGATTTTTTACAAAGAATAATAATTGAACCAAACGGAGTGATTACAAACGGAGCAGAGTTAATAGGAGATACTCTTAAAGTAAACTTAACTGTTAATTTCCAAAATTCAGTAAGCGGAAATTACAAATTAGCTTGTGTTTTAGTTGAAGATTCAGTTACAGGTACTACACCACAATATTATCAATCTAATTCATATAGCGGAGGGTCTTCTTTAATAGATGTAGATGGAAGTGATTGGGCAAATAAACCATCTAATGTTCCAGCATCACAAATGGTATACAGACATGTAGCTAGAGGAATTGCTCCAAACTTTAATGGAAGTCCATTAGCAAATACGTCATATAATTCTGGAGATACTGAAACTTTATGTTTCGAATTTACTTTAGACCCATCATGGGATTTATCAAAAATTCATATTGTTGGTATGTTAATAGATAATGGAAATATGATTGATAATTCATCTTCAAACTCTATAGATGATGCAGAAAATTTAGGATATACTGCGTGTGCAACAACTTCAGTAGGATTAGAATTAAATGGACCAGATAAAGTTAATATTTATCCAAATCCAGCTACTGATAATATTTATATTTCAAATTTATTTGAAAAATCAATTATTAAAATTTATGATATTAAAGGTAAATTAGTTTTAGAAAATAAAATTTCAAATAAAGAATATGTTAATATTTCAATGCTAGCTAAAGGAATTTATCAAGTTAAGTTTGAAGGAAATAATTTAAATGAAAAAAGAAAATTAATTATAGAATAATTAAACTAAAATAAAATCCATTTGCTTTCTTTCTAGGTCAGCTCTTTGAATTTTAATTTTAATTTTTTGCCCTAGTTGGTAACTGACTTTTGATCGGTATCCAATTAGGGCATATTTTTTTTCATCAAAAATATAATGATCATCTTTAATACTACTAACCTTTACTAAGCCTTCACATTTATTTTCTGAAATTTCAATATATAACCCCCACTCTGTAACTCCAGAAATTACTCCATCAAAAGTTTCTCCAATCTTATTTTTTAAGAATTTAACTTGCATATATTTAATAGAATCCCGCTCAGCTCTAGACGCTACTTTTTCCATTTCAGAACAATGTTTGCAAGTTTTTTCTATTAGCTCTTTATCAATTGAATTACCGCCATTTATATATTGTTCCAATAGTCTGTGTACTATTAAATCAGGATAACGCCTAATAGGGGATGTAAAGTGGGAATAATAATCAAAAGCCAAACCATAATGACCAATATTATCAGTAGTATAAACAGCTTTAGCCATTGAACGAATAGTTAATGTTTCCACCATTTGTTGCTCGTTTTTACCTTTTACCTTTTTTAATAAATTATTAAGGGAGGAGGATAGTTTAGGAGTAGAAGTATTATCAATAGAATGTCCGAATTTCTTAACAATATTATTTAAAGTTGTTATTCTATCAACATCAGGAATATCATGAATTCTATATACAAAAGTTTTAGCTTCTTTTTTAGGAAAGCCAATGTGTTTGGCAACTGTTTTGTTGGCTAATAACATAAATTCTTCAATCAAATGATTGGTGGACAAACTCTCTTTAAAATAAACATCAATAGGATTATTATCTTTATCTAAAATAAACTTCACCTCAGAACTTTCAAAATTTATAGAACCGTTTTGCTGTCTTTTAGTTCGTAATAGTTTTGATAATTTATCGAGCAATAATAGTTCGGTTGATAACTCTCCTTTTTTAGTATCAATTACATCTTGTGCTGTTTGGTAGGTAAACCTCACATCAGAATGGATAACCGTTTTTTTAATACTGTAATCTACCAAATTTGCTTTTTCATCCATTTCAAAAAGAATAGAATAAGCTAAACGATCAACACTAGGTTTTAAAGAACAAATATTGTTTGAAAGCACTTCAGGAAGCATAGGAATTACTCTATCTACCAAATAGACTGATGTAGCTCTTTCCATAGCTTCCTTATCAATTATACCGCCCTTATTTACATAATATGAAACATCAGCAATATGCACCCCAATTTCCCAATTTCCATTAGGTAGTTTTTTTACTGACAATGCATCATCAAAATCTTTTGCGTCTTTAGGGTCAATAGTAAAGGTAGTTGTTGTTCGAATGTCTAATCTGGATTTTATTTCATTATTAGAAATTTCTTTTGCAATTTTATTTGCTTCTTCCTCCACTTTTTTAGGAAATTCTGGCGCAAAACCATAATCATATAAAATTGAATTTATTTCAGTGTTATGATCATCAACCTCACCAATAACTTGAACAACTTTTCCAATAGGGTTTTTGTAATCAGAATTCCAACCTTCAACCTTTACAACTACTTTTTTATTTAAATATTCTTTTTTAATTGTTTTCGGTGGAATAAATACGTCAAAAGAAATTTTTCTATCATCAGTAATTAAAAAATAATTAGAAGAGGCGTGATCAATTACACCAACAAACTCTTCTTTTTTCCTTTTGATTACTTTGATTACCTCTCCTTCTTGTTTATTTTTTCTTTTTTGGAAAAGGAGCACCTCAACCTCATCCCCTGCTAGTGAAAATTGTGAATATTCTTTTGGAATAAAAACTTCATTTTCTTCATCAATATTTGCGTAAGCTCCTCTGTTATTAGTATTTTTAATAGTAGTAATTAAGCTGGATGTTTTTTCTAATAATCGATAGGCACCCCTATGCTCTTCAGTTAGTGTGCCAGAAACAACCATTTGTTTCATGGAATCAATAATCTGAATCTTTACACCCATTTCTTTTACTTTCAGTATTTTAGAAACCTGCTTGTAATTGAGTTTTTTATTTGGATTTTCTCTGAAAACGAGTAAAATTAAATCAAATAGTTTTGAATTGGAAAAATCCCCTTTTCTGGATTTTTTAGTTTTTTTCTTTTTCTTCATAATGTATGATGCAAAAATAAGTTTAATTTTACCAAGTGATACTAATGAAAAGTAAATATATCATTATCTTATTGTTAAGTGTTTTTATACTGAGTTCTTGCCGAGCTAAAAAAACATTTAACGGGACAGCTACATTGCCTTGTGTGGATTACGAAAACTCTGCTAAAGTAAAAAAGAAATCAAAATGGAAACTAGTGCTATATAGGGATGGTGAAAAAATAGGTAAAAAATCTAAAAAAGGAAGGAGTAGGTTGTTTAAGAATAAAAAGAGGAATTAAAACGCTATTAGCGTAACCAATCTATTTCCTTAATCGTTTATATTTTACAAGTATAAACCACAATGAAGCGCACACTATTAATATTATGTATCATTCCTATTTATTTGTTTCCCCAAACAAATAGTGAAAAGTTGTTTTCAGCTAAAAACTCTCCTGTTCCCGAAAAAAATATAACAGCAATTGCTACTGATAAAAATGGTTTAAATTGGATTGGCACTCTTGATGGTTTAATTTGTTATAACGGACAAAGATGGTTCACGCTAAACACTAAAAACAGTAAATTACCATCCGATAAAATACTTTGTATTGAAACAGAAAATAACACAAAATACATTGGTACCACTGCAGGGTTATTGATTATTAAAAACAATAATTGGGAAGTTTTTACAACTGAAAATAGTGGTTTACCATCCAATAAAATAAGAAAGATAAAAATAAATAATGGGATAGTTTGGATTGCAACATCAGCTGGGCTGGTTAGGTATGAAAATGAGTTTGAAGTAGTGTTAAGTAAAATAAAAAACAGCATTGATGATGATGATTTTATAGCGCTAAGTTTTGATGTTGAAGAAACCATTTGGCTAGGAACAAATAATGGACTCTATAGTTACAAAGAAAATATATGGAGAGTTTTTACCACACAGAATTCAGTATTACCAAATAACCATGTGTGGAGTATTGTTGTCGATAATCAAAATAAAAAATGGATAGGAACTAAAAATGGATTGGTTACAATTACAGATGAGGGTTGGAATTTATTCAATAAGAAAAACACACCTTTAAAAACAAATATTATAAAGTCAATTGTTTGTGATGATTATGATAGAATTTGGGTAAGCACAGAAAGAGGTGTGATTTCTTATGATGGTGATGATTGGAAAAAACACAAATTAAAAAACCATAGATCCTTAATAATTAGTCTTTTTGTTGATGCTTTTGACAACAAATGGATATGTACCTCAAACAATATAATTGTGTTTAATGCTGAAGGAGTTGAGTTTAAAAACAATATAACTAACGAAAATAGCGTTATTGTAAGTAAATAAAAATCAAAAGAGTAGGGTTTATATAACAACACATTTTTGGTTAATACGCAAAAAGTCCAGCTATTTTAGCTGGACTTTTTGTTTGCTCCCCCTCTAGGACTCGAACCTAGGACCCTCTGATTAACAGTCAGATGCTCTAACCAGCTGAGCTAAGGAGGAGTGTTGTTAAAACGGCTGCAAAAATAACACAATGGTTGAAATAATAAAATATATTTGCAAAAAAAATAATTATGAGTATTTTAGTGGTAGGAACAGTGGCGTTTGATGCAATAGAAACTCCTTTTGGAAAGACAGATAAAATAGTTGGAGGAGCAGCAACTTACATCTGTTTATCATCTTCATTTTTCACTAAAAATTTAAACTTAGTTTCAGTGGTTGGGGATGATTTTCCAGATGAGGCAGTACAAATGCTTAAAAAAAAATCGGTTGATACTGAAGGGCTTCAGATTAAAAAAGGAGAAAAAACATTCTTTTGGTCAGGAAAATATCATAATGACATGAACTCAAGAGATACACTGGAAACACAGCTTAATGTTTTGGAAAACTTTGATCCAATAGTGCCAGAAAAATTTCAAGAATCAGAGTTTTTAATGTTAGGAAACTTAATGCCAAGTGTGCAAAAAAAAGTGCTAGATCAAATGAAAAAAAGGCCAAAACTTGTTGTTTTAGATACTATGAATTTTTGGATGGACCTTTTTATGGGTGATTTAAAAGAGGCTTTGAAGGAGGTTGACGTACTTACAATAAATGATGAGGAGGCGAGACAGCTTTCAAGCGAATACTCATTAGTAAAAGCGGCAAAAATTATTTTAGCAATGGGACCTAAATACTTGATTATTAAAAAAGGAGAACATGGTGCTTTATTGTTTAATAATGAGGAAGTATTTTTTGCACCAGCACTACCTTTAGAGGAGGTGTTTGACCCAACAGGAGCGGGAGATTCTTTTGCAGGAGGATTTATAGGTTATTTAGCTAAAACAAATGATATTTCATTTGAAAACATGAAAAGAGCAGTAATTAACGGTTCTGCCATGGCTTCTTTTTGTGTTGAAAAATTTGGAACACAAAAGCTAACTGAAATAAATCAAGATGATGTTGATGTTAGAATAAATGAGTTTGTAAAGCTAGTTAAGTTTGACATTACTCTAAAATAAAGAACCACCTTCATTAGCAACATTATTTTCGTACCACTGGTCAATAAGTAGGTTTTTGGAGTCAGCTGCTTGTACTGCTAAGGTGTCACACCTTTCATTTTCTTTATTATTAGCATGCCCTTTTACCCAAATAAAACTTACCTTTTGTTTTCTATAGATTTTTAAGAAACGAATCCATAAATCAGGGTTTTTCTTTTTGCTGAAATTTTTCTTTTCCCAACCAAACACCCATTTTTTATCCACCGAATCAATTACATACTTTGAGTCAGAATAAATTGTAACAAAAGTTCCTTCTTTTTTTATATTTTCTAAAGCAACAATTACTGCGAATAGCTCCATACGATTATTGGTTGTTAGGCGAAAACCTTGTAGTAATTCTTTTCTGTGAGCACCACTCATCATCACAATACCATACCCTCCGTTACCAGGGTTTCCTTTAGCAGAACCGTCAGTATATATTATTATACTCATTAGTTAAATAAGTTTTTTAATGTTTTCTCGATTGCAATAGGAAAGTAATTGTGTTCCAATTGATGAATCTTTTCTGTTAGCGTTTCTAAAGTTTCATCTTCTGAAATAACACACTTTTCTTGTAAAACAATTTCTCCCTCATCATAATTCTGATTCACAAAATGGATGCTAATACCACTTTCTGTTTCTTTATTTTCGAGCACAGCTTTGTGCACTTTATTGCCATGCATTCCTTTTCCTCCATACTTTGGAAGCAATGAAGGGTGAATGTTTAGGATGCGATTTGGATAGTATTCAATCATTATGGCTGGCAATTTAAGCAAAAAACCAGCCAATATGATGATGTCAACTTTAGCGCTTTGTAGTTTTTTATGCAAATCATCAAAATTATTGAGCTCGGACTTACTAATAAAAACCACAGGAATATCCAGTTTTTCAGCCCTTTTTACAATGTAAGCGTCTCTCTTGTTGGTGCACATTAAAACTACCTCTATATCAGATGAATTTGCAAAATAATTACAAATATTTTCAGCATTGGAACCTGAGCCTGAAGCGAATATTGCGAGTTTTTTTTGCATTGTAAAATTTTATCAAAAATAGTATAAACAAAGATATGTTAAAATAGAAAATAGGAAAGGTTGCGAGTTCTTTAATTTATAGTTTTATTTGCACTTTAATAATTAAAACATTTAGACATGGTAGTAGAAAAAGTAAAAGCAATTATTGTTGATAAATTAGGAGTTGACGGAAGTGAAGTAACTAATGATGCAAGTTTTACTAATGATTTAGGGGCTGATTCTTTAGATACAGTAGAGCTTATTATGGAATTCGAAAAAGAATTTGACATCCAAATTCCAGACGATAAAGCTGAAGCTATTGCAACAGTTGGTGATGCGGTTTCGTTTATTAAATCAGTAGTATAACAACCAAAAATGAAAAGTAGAAGAGTAGTTGTTACTGGGATAGGCGCTTTAACGCCTATCGGCAATAACTTACAGGATTATTGGAAAGCCCTGCAAGATGGGGTAAGTGGTGCCGCACCAATTACTCATTTTAATGCCGAAAACTTTAAAACACAATTTGCTTGTGAGGTTAAGGGTTTTGAGGTTACCGATTTTATTCATAGAAAAGAAGCGAGAAAAATGGATTTATTTTCTCAATATGCAATGGTGGTTAGTGATGAGGCAATTAAAGACTCTACTTTAAATTTGGATGAAATTAATCTCGATAGAGCTGGAGTTGTTTGGGGATCTGGTATTGGTGGTATGAATAGTTTTCAGCAAGAAGCTTCAGATTTTGCTAAAGGAAATGGAATCCCTAGATATAGTCCATTTTTTATTCCAAAACTTATCTCAGATATTCCTGCAGGACACATATCCATAAAATATGGATTTAGAGGTCCTAATTTTACTACTGTTTCTGCCTGTGCGTCATCAACAAATTCCCTTATAGATGCATTTAATTATATCAAATGGAATAAGGCAGATATTTTTATTGCGGGAGGATCTGAAGCTTGTGTTTTTGAAACAGGAATAGGTGGTTTTAATGCAATGATGGCTTTATCAACAAGAAATGATGATCCAAAAACAGCTTCTCGGCCTTTTGATAAAGATAGAGATGGTTTTGTAATGGGTGAAGGTGGAGGCGCGATTGTAATTGAAGAATACGAACACGCTATTAAAAGAGGAGCAAAAATTTACGCAGAAATAGTTGGTGGAGGTTTAACGGCTGATGCTCATCATATAACCGCACCACATCCTGAAGGTTTGGGAGCGCGTAATGTTATGCGGTTAGCAATTGAGGAAGCTGAAATTCCCGTAACAGATGTAGATTATATCAATGTACACGGAACATCAACTCCGCTTGGTGATATAGCAGAAACTAAAGCAATTAAAACTTTGTTTGGTGACCATGCTTATAAGTTAAACATCAGCTCAACAAAATCAATGACAGGGCACTTATTGGGTGCTGCTGGAGTTATTGAGTCGATTGCTTGTATTATGGCGGTTAAGGATGATGTTGTTCCTCCTACGATTAATCATAAAACTGACGATCCGAATATTGATAGCAAGCTGAATTTAACCTTCAATAAAGCACAAAAAAGAACAGTGAATTATGCACTAACCAATACCTTTGGTTTTGGAGGGCATAACGCCTCTGTTTTATTTAAAAAATATACATCATAACTTTTTTTGAAAGAATATTTGAAAGACTTGCTTTTTACAATAAGAGCAAGTCTTTTTTGTTTAAAATACTAGCGTATAACCCAACAAACAAAGAAATATACTTAAAGGCTTTGCGGCACAAGTCTTATAGTGTTAAGAATAACAATGAGCGCTTAGAATTTTTAGGTGACGCAATCCTTGATTTTATTGTTACCAAACAATTGTATTTGGAAAACCCAGAGCAAGAGGAGGGTTTTTTGTCGCAACAAAGAGCGATAATAGTTGGACGAAAACATTTGAATTTAGTTGGAAAGAAAATCTTTTCAGAATTGGATATTAAAAGTAAGCTAAAAATAATTCCTAAAAGTGTGTATGGCAATGCGCTTGAATCAATTATTGGAGCTATTTATATTGATAAAGGAATTGAACAGTCTCAATATTTTATTCTTGAACATATATACGGTTCAGAATTTATTGAAGAGCTTTCGGATATGGATTATAAAAGCAAATTACTAAAACTATCTCAGAAATTAAAAATTAAAGTAGGGTACAAGGTGTTAAAGAAAGAAGGGCCTGACCATAAACAAGAATTTTTAGTAGCGGTATTTGTTGGAAACATTAAAAAAGCTGAAGCAAAAGCTTCTTCAATTAAGGAAGCAGAACAAAAAGCAGCCAAAAAAGCTTATAATAGTGTATTTTAGCACTTATGAAAACACGGTTTACATTAGAATGTACTGAAGAGATTGACTTTGCTGTACTGGCAATAAATAGCCATATTCAAGGGTATAAACTGTGCTGGACTATCAATAACTCATTAGAATTAAACTTTGAGAAACAGAAGGACCATATTATTCAAGAAGAATTGTGGTTTGCAAGATATGCCTATATTTGTGATGATGGAGTGGAGTATAATTTATTGGAAAATCGTTCCAAAAAAGGGTATTTAATTCCGAATCAGAAAAGCGTAAATTATTTTTTGGTTGTAAAAAATGATTATTGGCAACAAGAAAAAGAGGAGTTTATGAGAAAGCTAAAAAACCTAAATGATATTTTGCTTGTTTTTGAGCTGGATACTAATCTGATTAAACACATAGATAGATTTATTTTTAATGATAAGGAAAACTAAAATAATAGCGACCATTGGTCCTGCTACTTCATCAAAAGTGATGTTGAGAAAGATTATACAAAGAGGTGTAAATGTTTGTAGGTTAAACTTTTCTCACCTTGAACATGATGTTGCAAAAGAGATTATTTCTAACATAAAAGAGATAAACCAAGAATTGCATGTGCATACAGCAATATTGGCTGATTTGCAGGGGCCTAAAATAAGGGTTGGAGTATTTGAAAAACCTATTCAACTTAAAAAGGGAGAGAAGGTAGTTTTTAGTTCAAAAATAAAAAAAGATACTATTCATATAAGCTATATTAATTTTGCAAAGGATGTGAGTCCTAAGGATAGAGTGTTGTTGGATGACGGAAAACTAGCGCTAGAAGTTGTTAGTACAAATAAGAAAGATACGGTTGTTTTAAAAGTGATATTTGGGGGATTGTTACAGTCAAGAAAAGGCGTTAATTTACCGAACACTAAAATTTCATTACCCTGCTTAACTAAAAAAGATAAGATGGATTTGGCTTTTGTACTTGCTGAAAAAATAGAATGGGTTGGTTTGTCGTTCGTTCGTTCGGCTAATGATGTTAAAATACTAAAAAGAATAATTGACAAGCATAATTTACACCATAAAGTAATTGCAAAAATTGAAAAGCCAGAGGCAATAAAGGATATTGATGCAATTATTCAAGCAACAGATGCAATTATGGTTGCTAGGGGAGATTTAGGGGTTGAAGTGCCTCCATATAAGGTTCCTGTATATCAAAAGATGATAGTAGAAAAATGCTTGCGTTATGGAAAGCCTGTTGTTATTGCAACTCAAATGCTCGAGAGCATGACGGAAAACCCAACAGCAACAAGGGCTGAGGTGAATGATGTGGCAAATTCAGTTATTGATGGAGCTGATGCGGTAATGTTAAGTGGAGAAACATCAGTAGGAAAACACCCTTTGAAAGTGGTTGATACTATGCGGAAAATCATTAGAGATGTCGAGAAGAGTGATCATAACATATCAAAAAATAGAATAAATAAAACTGTTATAAATGACGAGCGATTATTGACAAATGCAATTTGTTCTCATGCTTGCGATATTTCTAAAAGTACAGCAGCTAAAGCAATAATTACAGTTACTTATTCCGGATTTAACACGATAAAAATATCAAGCTATAGACCGAGTGCATTTATTTATGCTTTTACAAATAACCACACAATTTTAAATACATTAAGCTTGGTTTGGGGGGTAAGAGGTTTTTATTATGATAGAGGAACGACAACAGACCAAACTATAAGAGAAACAAAAGAAATTTTAAGAAATGGAAATTTTTTAAAAAAAGGAGATTTAGTAGTAAATTTGGCCAGTATGCCAGCCCAAGAAAAAGGCATGACTAACATGATGAAATTAAGTAAAGTAAAATAAATACCAAAAATGATAAATACAGCATTATTAGCAGAAATTTGTAAGGTTGCAGGAGCGCCAGGACACGAACAAAGAGTAAGAGAAATTGTACTAAGAGAAGTAAAGTCTTTAGTAGATGAAATAAGAATTGACAACATGGGAAATGTTGTTGCTATTAAAAAAGGAAAAGAAAGTAAACGAGTAATGATTGGAGCTCACATGGATGAGATTGGATTTATCGTTACTCATATTGATGATAAAGGATTCGTTTATTTCCATACTTTAGGTGGTTTTGATCCAAAAACACTAACCGCACAAAGAGTAATTATTCACGGTACAGAGGATATTATTGGGGTAATGGGGGGTAAACCAATTCACTTAATGAATGCTGCTGATAGAGCTAAAGTGCCTACTATTAAAGATTATTTTATTGACACTGGAAGGCCTAAAAAAGAATTAGACAAAATAATTTCAGTTGGAGATACGATTACAAGAAGTAGTGAGCTGATTGAAATGGGAGATTGTATAAATTGTAAATCTTTAGATAATAGAGTTTCTGTTTTTATACTTATTGAAATGTTCCGTGAAATGAAGGAAACCCCACCCTATGACGTGTATGGAGTGTTTACAGTACAAGAAGAAATAGGAATTAGAGGAGCAAATGTTTCTTCAATGGATATAAATCCTGATTTTGGTTTTGGTTTAGATACTACTATTGCTTGGGACACACCAGGAAGCACAAAACAAGAACAAGTTTCCGCACTAGGAGAGGGAGCCTGTATTAAAGTGATGGATTCTTCTACTGTATGTGATTATAGAATGGTAAAATACATGAAGGAATTATCAAAAAAGAAGAAGCTAAAAACACAACTAGAGATATTACCTGCAGGAGGAACAGATACGGCGGGTATACAAAGAATGAACCCAGGTGGTTGTATTGCTGGGGCGGTTTCTATACCAACAAGACACATTCATCAGTCTATAGAGATGGTACACAAAGAGGATGTAAGAGGAGCAATTGATTTACTAAGACACTCAGTAGAAAACTTGCATACTTACGATTGGAGTTTTAGGTAGAAAATAATTAGTAATTTAAAATTTATAAAAATGAATTTCAATCAATTTTTAAAAGAATCTCCTCTTCACATAATCACTTTGCATTACTTGCAGTTAAAATAGTGAATAGATTAAATGAAAAATTATATGAGGTTAACATTATTAAAAACATACAACATATTGCTTCTTCTGATCTAGTAATAGATAAACAATTGTTATTAAATTACAATAAAGAAATTAACACTTTTTTTGAGGTTACAATGTTAAAAACAAAAACAATGAATAAATATTTTTCTAAGAATTGGCCAACAGCAGGAATTTATGTTGATGCCCATTTCTTACAAAAACAAATAGAATTTAATAACCTTAAATATAAACAATTGATAAAATTATTTAATTAAACTGCTTTAAGAAACGCACATCATTTTCAAAAAAGAGTCGTAAATCTTTTACTCCATATTTTAACATTGCAATTCTTTCTATTCCCATACCAAAGGCATACCCAGTATATTTTTTAGAGTCAATACCACAGTTTTCCAAAACATTTGGGTCTACCATTCCGCAACCTAAAATCTCCAAATAACCTGTGTATTTACATACATTACATCCTTTACTGTTGCAAATATTACAACTTACATCTACCTCAGCAGAGGGCTCTGTAAATGGAAAATAAGAAGGCCTGAGTCTTATTTTTGTTTTTTCTCCAAACATCTCTTTTGCAAAATACAATAGCGCTTGTTTTAGGTCTGCAAAACTTACATTTTCGTCAATGTACAATCCTTCTACTTGATGAAAAATACAATGTGCACGAGCAGAAATCGCCTCATTTCTATAAACCCTACCTGGCGATAAAGTTCTGATTGGAGGTTTGTTCCCCTGCATATACCTTACCTGTACGGATGAGGTGTGTGTTCTTAATAAAACATCAGGATTAGTTTGGATGAAAAAAGTGTCTTGCATATCTCTTGCAGGATGTTCTTCTGGTAAGTTTAGTGCAGAAAAATTATGCCAATCATCTTCAATTTCAGGACCTTCACTTACTGTAAAGCCAATACGATTAAAAATATCTACAATTTGGTTTCTTACCAATGAAATTGGGTGCCTACTGCCTAAATTATCTAAAGAAACAGGTCGACTTAGGTCAATTTCATCTCCTTTTTCTTCTGTTTCAAAACTCCCTTTATAGGCATCAACTTTGCTTTGAGCATTTTGTTTTAAGGTGTTTATTGCTTGCCCAAATTCTTTTTTACTTTCATGAGGAACCTCCTTGAATGCAGCAAATAAAGCGTTCATTTCCCCTTTTTTACCTAAAAACTTAAGGCGAAATTCTTCTGTTTCTTTCTCCGATTTCGGAACAAAATTTTCAACCTCTTGTAGTAATCCTTTTACCCTTTCTAACATTGTAATAATTTGTATATATTTGCTAATTCAATTACAAAGAAACAACAATTATGCTAAATAGGATTTTTAAAACCGTATTATTAGGAGTTTTTGCTCTAGTGATCACAACAACATTTACTTCTTGCAAAAAAGAAAAAGACACAATAGCGGTAATTATTGTTGAGGATGGTTCAGGTAACACAGTGCCTCACGCAAGAGTTGTACTGCATGCAAACCCGCTAAAACAACCATTATACTCGTATAATCCAAATAACTATACAAACAACTTAGATATTTTAGTAAAAGCTAACCTAGATACTCTGTATAGCTCAACAGGTCAAAATTCAGATGTATTTGAAGGAGATTGGACTGATAACAATGGTAGGGTAGAATTCACACTTCCATTAGAAATGATTTTAAATGTATCGGTTTTAAAAATAGGGGAAGGTATAAATGGAAATGATGAGTACCTAGGCGCAAACATCATTAATGCTAAAAAAGAAAAAACGACTACAGAGGTTGTAAAACTACTTACTTACTAGCTAAGGTATTTTACAATAGCTTCTTTCATAAGCAAACCTTGTTTGTGTTCGTCTAAGTTTTTGAGTACTTTTAGCTCTATCCAGTGTGGCCAACCTTCATCATCAATCCTGTCAAATTTGTAATAGCCAAAAGGCGTTAATATTTTACAAACTGCAACATGCAAGATGTCTAGCTTTTCTTCCCTGCCAAAGCGTTTGATTCCCATATTTAATTCTTGCACTCCTATTAAATAAAGGATACCCTTCAAACTCATTTCATCATCAAATTGTTTTTCTAATTTTAAGACTAAAGCATCCCACTTTTTATTTATTTCTTCCATAATGCAAATTAAAGTTTTAATATCTTTACCCAATGAATTATTTAGATTTAATTATAACAGGACCTTTATTGTATGGATTAATAAAAGGTTTTTCCAATGGATTGATAAAAGAAGTAACCGCACTAGTAGCTTTGGTGGCGGGAGTTTATGTTGCGATTAATTTTTCAGAATACCTAGAACCTAAAGTTGTTGAGGTGTTAGGTGGATATGAAGAGTTTGTTTCTATTATTGCTTTTTCAGTACTGTTTATCGTAAGTGTTTTGTGCATTAAAACACTAGGTTTTGTCATTGACAAATTTACAAAAGCATTGGCCTTGGGAATTGTAAGTCGGTTTTTAGGTGGTGTTTTTGGCTTACTAAAAGTAGTTGTAATTTTTAGTTTCTTACTCTTTATAATTGCGGATTATAAACTAGTAGAAGAAAAAACAAAAAAGGGGTCAGTGTTGTTTGAGCCTCTTTATGATGTCGCGAAAATAATTACTCCACAGTTAAAAAAGCATCAACCTATTTTAGATAAAATTGATAAAGGAACTGAAAAGGCGAAAGAAAAAATTAATCAGAAAATTAATCCTGAATAGCAACTACTCCAGGCAATTCTTTCCCCTCTAAATACTCTAACATTGCACCACCTCCTGTTGAGATATAGGATACTTTATCGGCAAAACCAAATTGCTCTACAGCCGCTACAGAATCTCCACCACCAACTAATGAAAACGCACCATTTTTAGTTGCTTTGCAAATTGCTGCTCCTATTTTTTTTGTTCCATTTGAAAAGTTTTCCATTTCAAAAACTCCCATTGGTCCGTTCCAAATTATTGTTTTAGAATTTAGGATTACTTCATAAAAACAATTAATACTATCACTGCCAATATCTAGTCCCATAAATCCTTCAGGGATATTAGTTATTTCAGAATGTTGAATAGTTGCA
Organism: Thalassomonas sp.; assembly: GCA_047617145.1. Classification (GTDB taxonomy): domain Bacteria; phylum Bacteroidota; class Bacteroidia; order Flavobacteriales; family BACL11; genus UWMA-0277. The sequence continues at coordinate 22,635 of JBLGCF010000004.1, forward strand.
TTGTTATTAAAATCATCAGCATTTACAGAATCAGAAGGCAATAATAGTTGAACTCCTTTTTCTTTGGCATCAGCAATTAGGCTTTTTGCCAATGCTACTTTATCATTTTCTACTAAAGAGTTTCCAATATTTCCTCCCATTGCCTTTGCAAAGGTGTAGGCCATTCCCCCCCCAATAATAAGGTTGTCTACCTTGTCAAAAAGTGAAGTGATTACATCAATTTTGCCTGTAATTTTAGCGCCACCAATAATAGCGGTAAAAGGTCTTTTAGGGTTTTTTAGGGCAGTTTCTAAGCTACTTATCTCATTGCTTAACAATAGTCCAAAATATTTGTTATTTGGAAAATAATCAGCAATAACTGCAGTAGATGCATGTGCTCTGTGGGCGGTACCAAAAGCATCATTTACATATACATCTCCTAGCTTTGCCAATTGTTTTGAAAAGTTTGCGTCTCCTTCTTCTTCTTCTGAATAAAAACGCAAATTCTCTAAAACAAGTACATCACCATTTTCCATTTTTTTAACATCAGTAATTGTATTCTCTCCTATACAGTCGCTACTAAAACTAACAGGTGTTTCAAGTAAATCAGAAAGGTGTTTAACAATATATTTTAGCGAAAACTTTTCCTCAAAACCATTTTTTGGCCTACCAAGGTGCGACATAACAATCGCTTTTCCTCCTTCTGCAATTACTTTTTTAATTGTAGGTAAGGCAGCTTGCATTCTGCTGTCATCAGTAATGTTAAAGTGCTCGTCCAAAGGCACATTAAAATCAACTCGTATTAAAACCTGTTTTCCTTCTAGAGATATGTCGCTAATGTTTTTCATTGTGCAAAAGTAAAATAAATGCTAAAAACCAGCACAAATTATTTACATTTGACAGAAAGAAATTTTGAATGCTATTTAAAGAGATTATAGGCAATAATTCAGTGAAAAAGCAACTGATTGAGGCGATTAACAATAATCGAATTAGTCATGCTCAGCTTTTTTCTGGGAAAAGTGGTAGTGCTAAATTGGCTCTAGCTCTTGCTTATGCTCAGTTTTTGAATTGCGAAAACAAATCTGCAGTTGATTCTTGCGGAAATTGTTCTTCCTGTTTAAAATTTAATAACCTTTCTCATGCTGATTTACACCTTATCGTTCCTGTTTTAAAAATAAACAATATAAAGTCGCCGGTAAGTGATCATTTTATTGGGCAGTGGCGCGATTTTATAGCCGACAATTACTATGCTTCGTTAAACGGATGGATTGACTCATTCGGAACTGAAAATAAAACAGGTCAGCAGGGAACAATCTATAAGGATGAGGCAAATAATATCCATAAAAAATTAAGCCTTAAAAATTATGAGGCGGAATATAGGATTGTACTAATTTGGATGCCAGAAAGAATGAATTTAGAGGTTTCCAATAAGTTGCTGAAGTTGTTTGAAGAGCCTCCAAAAGGGACTATCTTTTTATTGGTAACTGAAGATATTAATCAACTATTACCAACCATAATTTCAAGGCTACAAACCATTAAAATCCCTGACTTTACAGCAGAAGATATTGTTGGTTATTTTGGCGAGCAAGTTGTATCCTTGGAAAAGGCAAAGCAGCTAAGAAATTTAACCAATGCTGATTTGGGAAAAATCACTCAAATACTAGAGGATAAAGAAAGTGAATTGGATTTATTTTCTGACTTTTCACTGTGGATGAGGCTGGCCTATAAAATGGATGTTCAGGGGATTTCAAAATGGGTTGATGAACTTTCTGTAAAAGGAAGAAAACAACAAAAACTATTTCTTTCTTATGCAATTAAAATGGTTAGGGAGTGCTTAATCTACAATTTTGCAAGCAACTCCTTGCTAAAAACAAATGAAAATGAATTTGCTTTTTTAACTAAATTTTCACCCTTCATACATGAGGAAAACTCTGTATTGATAACTGAAAAATTAGAAGAATCAATTAAAGCAATTAACCGAAATGCAAATGCAAAAATCTTATTTTTTGAGCTATCACTCCAAATGGTGAAATTCTTAAAACTTAAGCGTAAATTTGCCATAAAATAAAATAAAATGGGTTGTAGTAATTGTAGTACATGTGAGGTTTCCGAAAAAAGAGGTTCTGCTAACAGTACTGTCTTTGATTGGCTCTACCAGATTGATGCCCCAAAAAGTGAAAATACAAATCTTATTGAAGTACAGTTTAAGCGCGACAGAAAAGATTTTTATATAAACACGGAAAACATTGATATCAGTAGTGGTGATTGGGTTGCTGTGCAGGGAGATAAGTCAGGGCATGATATCGGTAAGGTTACCATGAAGGGAGAGTTGGTGGCCATGCAAATAAAGCGTAAGAATAGAGATGTTGAGAAAGATCCTATCAAAAAATTATACCGAATAGCTTCTGAAAATGATTTGCAAAAATGGAAGGATGCAGTGGCCAATGAAGATGAAATATTGGTAAAAGCAAAACGAATTATTGAAGAGCATAAGCTGGATATGAAACTTACAGATGTTGAGTTTCAGGGAGATAATTCGAAAGCAACATTTTTTTATACTGCTGAAAAAAGAGTTGATTTTAGAGAGTTAATAAGAGAGTACTCAAGAAATTTTGGGGTTAGAGTTGAAATGCGTCAAATTGGAGTTAGACAAGAGGCAGCAAAAATTGGAGGGATTGGCTCATGTGGTAGAGAGCTGTGTTGCTCTACTTGGATGACAGATTTTCCTTCCGTCTCCACTAGTGCTGCTCGTTATCAACAGCTTTCAATCAATCCTCAAAAAATATCAGGACAATGCGGAAGGCTAAAGTGCTGTTTAAATTTTGAACTAGATGGCTATACTGAGGCGTTAAAAGGTTTCCCGAGTACTAAGCTACAATTAAAGTCTAAAAAAGGAATTGCTAAATTCGTAAAATTAGATGTGTTTAAAGGAGTTTTATTTTACTTTAATATGGATACTCCAGGTGATTTGTTGGAGCTAACCATTGAGAATGTAAACAAGATTATTGAGTTAAATAAGAAGGGAGAAATCCCAGCAAGTTTTGAAAGTTTTGTTATTGAAATTAAGCAGAAAGAAGTTTCTTTTGAAGATGCTATGGGCCAAGATAATATTGGTCGTTTTGATAAGAAAAAGAAATCAAAATTTAAAAAGAAAAGAAAAGGAAATTGTCATTGCGGGAAAACTAAAAATCCAAATGGAAATTGTGACGGATCTCACCGCAATTAAAAAGTAATTATATAATGAGGACTTTAGTTTTAATTGGCACAATAGTTATGTTTATTTCATGTAATAATAGTGTTTTTAATGATTATAAAACCTTTAGCAACCAAGAATGGAATGCCGATAGTCTTGTACAGTTTAAGTATTCTATATCCGATACTGTTTCTGAAAATCAGATAATAATTAAAGTTAGGCATACTGTTGATTATGAGTTTCAGAACCTTTTTGTATTTGTAAAAAGTGAGCAAACTGATACTATTGAATTATTACTAGCCGATAAAAGCGGTAAGTGGTTGGGCAATGGAATTGGTGATGTAAGAGAGGTAGTTATGGCATACAAAATAGATAAAAAATTCAAAAAAAAAGGCGAGTATACACTTGAAGTTGAACAGGGAATGCGTTACGGAAAATTGGAGAAAATTCAACAGTTAAAACACATTAATGCAATAGGGTTAACCATAGTAAAGCAAGATGAATAGATTCAAAACAATACTATTATGGCTTGCAGTTACAAGTCCTTTTTTAGGTTTGTTTTTGTTGGTGAATTTAACGGCTATTGGTGTTTTTGGCGACCTACCTACTTTCGATCAATTAGAAAATCCTAAGAATAATTTAGCAACCGAAATTATATCGGAAGATGGAATTGTTTTAGGAAAATATTTTTTTGAAAATAGAAGTAGGGCACGATACAATGAAATTCCAGAAAATTTGATTAATGCATTAATTTCAACTGAAGATGTGCGTTTTAGAGAGCATTCAGGTATTGATGGAAGAGCATTACTAAGGGCAATTTTTGGAGCTATGTCAGGTAAAAGTAGTTCAGGAGGAGCAAGTACAATTACACAACAGTTGGCCAAAATGTTGTTTACTGAGCAGCCAAGCTCAGGCGCTGAAAGGGTAATGCAAAAATTAAAGGAATGGATTATTGCTGCACAGCTTGAAAAACGATATACAAAGGACGAGATATTAACCATGTATCTCAATCGTTTTGATTGGGTAAACAATGCGGTTGGAATAAAGTCGGCATCACAAGTGTACTTCAACAAAGCACCCATTGATTTGAATATTGAACAAGCGGCAATGCTAGTGGGAATGTTAAAAAACCCATCACTTTACAACCCAAATAGAAGACTGGAATTAACTGAAGGAAGAAGAAATATTGTCCTTTCTCAAATGAGAAAATATGAAGTAATTTCAGATTCCTTATATGATACATTAGTACAGCAACCAATAGCTTTAAATTTTAATAAGGCAAGTCATAATGAAGGATTGGCCCCTTATTTTAGAGAATATTTAAGGCAAGAATTGAAGAGGTGGTGTGCGACACATACTAAGCCAGACGGTTCAAATTACAATGTATATACGGATGGATTAAAAGTACATACTACTATTAATTCTCGCTTACAACAGTTTGCTGAAGAGGGAATGCGCACTCATATTTCTTCCTTGCAAAAAGATTTTTTCACGCATTGGAAGGGTTATACAAAAGCACCTTACCCTGACGATTTTGAGGGGGAACAAATAGACGCTATTATTGACCAAGGGATGAAGCGTTCTGAAAGGTATAGAAAATTAAAGAAGGCGGGAAAATCTCAAAATGAGATAAAAAGCATCTTTAAAAAGAAAGTGCCAATGACTTTATTTTCTTGGGATGGAGAAATAGATACGATCCTATCTCCTAGAGATTCTATAAAATACAATAAGTTTTTCATCCATAGTGGAATGATGAGTATGGACCCTACAACAGGTCATGTTAAAGCTTATGTTGGGGGGATAAATTACAAGCATTTTAAGTATGACCATGTTAAGATAGGAAAACGACAAGTAGGGTCAACTTTTAAACCGTTTTTATATGCATTAGCAATGCAAGAAGGGTATTCACCTTGCTATGAAGTGTCGAATGTGCCAGTTGTTTTTGATAAAAAAAGGTGGGGATTAGCAAAGGATTGGGTCCCTAGAAATTCGGGTGACGAGTTTGATGAAATGTCATTAACCTTAAAGTTCGGGTTGGCTAATTCCATTAATACGGTTACGGCTTATATTATGAAACAATTCGGGCCTCATGCTGTGGTCGACTTGGCAAAGAAAATAGGAATACAATCTAAGATTTTAGCAGTACCTTCTTTATGTTTAGGTACTTTTGATTTATCGGTTTATGAAATGGTTGGTGCGTATTCCACTTTTGTAAATAAAGGAGTATGGATAGAGCCAATTTTTATCACTAGAATTGAAGATAAAAATGGGGTGATACTAGAGGAATTTACTCCAAAGACGCAAGAAGCTATGAGTAAGGAAACAGCTGATTTGATGGTGAGGATGTTGCAAGGAGTTGTTGATGGGGTGTACAGCCCTGCTGCTGGTGTTACGAAAGGAACGGGGGTGCGTTTGCGTTTTAAGTACGGATTTAAAAATGAAATGGGAGGAAAAACAGGAACTACTCAAAACCAGTCGGATGGATATTTTATGGGGATAACCCCTAATTTAGTTACAGGAGTTTGGAGTGGTTGTGAGGATAGGGCAGCACATTTTAGAACAATACATTATGGGCAAGGAGCCAATATGGCACTGCCTGTTTTTGCCGAATATATGCAAAGGGTATATGCCGATACTTTAGAATCAGGAATTTATCCAATTGATTTTGATATTCCTAAGGCGGTGGACTTAAGGCTGGATTGTGGTGAGGCAACCAATAGTATTGGAGCTGATGAATTTGATGAAGAATTTTAAATTATGATAAATAAAGTTGTAGATAATATTGAAAAGGCACTTGAAGGGGTAGAAAGCAATATGACCTTTATGGTGGGTGGTTTTGGCCTTTCAGGAATTCCTGAAAATGCTATTACAGCACTTTCAAAAAAAGAGATATTTGGGCTTACTTGTATTTCCAATAATGCTGGGGTGGATGATTTTGGTTTAGGACTTTTACTAAAGCGTAAACAAATCAAAAAAATGATTTCCTCTTATGTAGGTGAGAATGCTGAGTTTGAACGACAAATGTTAAGTGGTGAATTGGAAGTGGATTTAATCCCTCAAGGTTCTTTGGCTGAAAGATGCCGAGCAGCTGGGGCAGGAATACCTGCATTTTTCACTCCTGCAGGATACGGTACTGAAGTAGCGCAAGGAAAAGAAATGAGGGAATATAATGGTAAACCTCATATTCTGGAAACAGCACTAACAGCAGACTTTGCGTTTGTAAAGGCCTGGAAAGGTGACACTGCAGGGAATTTAATTTTTAAAGGTACTGCCAGGAACTTTAATCCACTTATGGCTATGGCAGGGAAAGTTACGGTTGCTGAAGTAGAGGAATTAGTGCCAGCAGGAGAGCTAGACCCAAATCAAATTCACACACCAGGAATTTTTGTACAAAGAATTTTTCAAGGCGAGAAATATGAAAAAAGAATAGAACAAAGAACAGTTAGAACTAAAAAATAATGGCTTTAGATAAAAACCAAATAGCACAAAGAATTGCTCAAGAATTAGAGCATAATACTTATGTAAATTTAGGGATTGGAATTCCAACCTTGGTTGCAAACTATATTCCTAAAGGAATTGATATTGAGTTTCAATCGGAAAATGGAGTGTTAGGAATGGGTCCTTTTCCTTTTGAAGGAGAAGAAGATCCGGACTTGATAAATGCAGGAAAACAAACCATTACTACTTTGGATGGCGCTGTACTTTTTGACTCTGCTACTTCCTTTGCTATGATTAGAGGACAGCATGTTCAGTTGACTGTTTTAGGCGCTATGGAGGTGTCTGAAAATGGAGATATTGCCAATTGGAAAATACCAGGAAAAATGGTAAAAGGTATGGGGGGCGCTATGGACTTGGTAGCCTCTGCTGACAATATTATTGTAGCCATGATGCACACTAACCGTGCAGGAGAAAGTAAAATTTTGAAACAATGTACTTTGCCAATTACAGGAGTAAATTGCGTAAAGAAAGTAGTAACTAACTTAGCTGTTTTGGAGGTTACAGAAAAAGGATTTAAATTACTGGAAAGAGCCCCAGGCGTAAGTGTTGAAGAAATTATTGCAGCTACTAAGGCAACCCTAATTATTAATGGGGATATTCCTGAAATGGTGCTCTAAGAGCACTTTAATAAAGGATGTTAAGAAACAGAAACTCCTTTACTTTCCAAATGCTTTTTTATGTCTTCCAATTTTCCTTCAGGGATAGCATCAATTAATTTTTGAGTGTAAGGCGTTCCAGGTTTGTTGTAAATTTGGTCAGCATCTCCCATTTCTTCAATTTTTCCTTCTTGCATTACTACCATTCTATCACTCATGTATTTTACAACTGACAAATCGTGTGAGATGAAGATGTAAGTCAATCCAAATTCTTCTTTCAGCTCATTCAATAGGTTTAATACTTGTGCTTGTACTGAAACATCTAATGCTGAAACTGATTCATCACAAATGATAAATTTAGGCTTTACAGCCAATGCTCTTGCAATACCAATTCTTTGTCTTTGTCCTCCAGAAAATTCATGTGGATAACGGTAAAAATGAGCAGGATCTAAACTTACTCTTGTTAAAAGCTCCTCCACTTTTGCTTTTCTTTGTTCGTCATTTTCTAAAATTCCATGCACTTGCATAGGCTCCATAATTGCATTTCCAATTGTCATTCTTGGGTTTAATGATGAATAAGGATCTTGAAAAATAATCTGAACATCTTTACGGAAAATTCTCAATTCATCCGCATTCATTTTTGCAATGTCTTTTCCTTTGTAAATCATTTCTCCTTCAGTTGGTTCTTCAAGGCGAATAATCGTTCTTCCGCAAGTTGTTTTTCCACAACCTGACTCTCCTACTAATCCTAATGTTTCACCAGGATATACATCAAAAGTAATATCATCTACTGCTTTTACATGACTGCTGATTCCTCCAAAAAATCCGTTTCGGATTGGGAAATAAGTTTTCAGGTTTTTGATTTGCATGATAGGTTCTTTGGCGTAAAGTATTTTATGCCTTGCAACTCTTTCACTTTCAGGAATTGCTAAATCTTTTGTAAATTCTGCTACCGAAACACCATTGTCAAGTATCTCACCATTCTCATCAATTTTCATAAAATCAGAAACAGTTGGCAGGAAAGTATAGCGTTTATCTAATGGAGGACGGCATGCTAAAAGCCCTTTTGTATAAGGGTGTTTTGGATTTGTAAAGATGTCCCAAACATTCCCTTGTTCCACAATATTCCCTTTATACATCACCACTACTTTATCGGCTAGTTCTGCAATCACCCCCAAATCATGTGTAATAAACATAATTCCCATATCTTTCTCTTTCTGTAATTTTTGCATGAGTTGCAAAATAGTTTTCTGTACAGTTACATCTAATGCGGTTGTTGGTTCATCTGCAATCAAAACTGATGGCTGACAACTCATAGCCATAGCAATCATTACTCTTTGTTTTTGTCCCCCAGAAATTTGATGAGGGTAAGTACTAAAAATTCGTTCAGGATCAGGTAACTGGACTTCTTCAAAAAGACTTATGGTTAATGCTTTTGCTGCTTTCTTGTCCAATTTTTGGTGCAATACAATTGCTTCCATCACTTGGTCTCCACAAGTAAATACTGGGTTTAAGGAGGTCATTGGCTCTTGGAAAATCATAGCGATATCATTCCCTCTGAACTTACGCATTTCCTCTTCCGTGATAGCTAAAAGGTCAGTAGCCGTTCCGTCATTTTGATGAAAAATAATTTCTCCTCCGCTAATAATTCCAGGAGGACTTGGGATTAATCGCATAGCCGAAAGTGAAGTAACTGATTTTCCTGAACCTGATTCACCAACAATACCAATCGTCTCTCCTTTGTTAAGGCTAAAACTAACGCCATTCACAGCCTTTACAGTTGTTCCTTCCGTGTGAAATTCGGTAACTAAATTTTTAAACTCCAATAATGTATTATCCATCTTCTGCTTTATTTTTTAGGTCGTTAAAAATAGACTTTAAATTCTATTTATACAAACTCAATGTTATTTTCTGAAATAAGCTGCTCCCCTTTATACTTCAAAAGGAGTTGAGCTACAGTTAAAGTGTCTTTCTGACAATATATTTTAATGCGTTCTAAGTCTTTTTCTTTCCAGTACACACCAGCTACTTGGCTGCCATCAATATCATCCTTTGGTGTAGGGATGTTAAAAAGTGCCGCTAGTAATTTTATAGAAGTATAATGTTTATAGTCGCCAAATTTCCACAATTCCATAGTGTCCAAATGATTTACTTCCCAAGGTTTTTTGCCTGCAATATCCAATAGTTTAGGCAGTTTTAACCCATTGATAAGCGTTCTCCTAGCAATAAATGGAAAGTCAAATTCCTTGCCATTATGCGCACATAACTGATGTTGTTTCTTATTGAATTGTGCATTTAGCAAGGTATTAAAATCACTAATAATTTGCTTTTCATCATCTCCATAAAAGGATTTTATACGGAAATGATTTTCTCCTTTTTCAATAAATAAATAGCCTACTGAAATGCAAATAATTTTAGCAAACTCAGCCATAACTCCTGCTTTTAGCTTGTAAAATTCACTAGGAGAATATTCTTCTTTTCTATGCCAAGCCGTTTTTTCAGCCCATAAAGTTTGGAAAGTAGTATCTAAATCCTCAAAGTTTGGCGCACAAGGAACAGTTTCTATATCTAGAAAAAGGATATTTTTTATTTTAATATCGGCTAACATTTACGGGTACATTTCTAGTGCAGCATCAATAAATGCATAAAAATCTTCATGATGCAAATCTTCCAAAACCGCACCAAATTTTCTTCCCAAACGCACCACAATCATATTTTTTTCAGGAATGCAAATAACATATTGCCCAAAAAGCCCCCTTGCATAATAAACAGATAAATCTT
>JBLGCF010000005.1:0-25491 GCA_047617145.1 Thalassomonas sp.
TCCTCCTAAAATATCGTATTCTGTATTGATTCTTATTTTTTCAATAAAGAAACGCTCAACTCCATTCAGGGCAAGGTAAATGCAAAATAATATTCCTGGAACTCGTATTTTTTTACGAATAGTCCATAAAAAACTAAAAATAACCAAGCCCATAACTACTTCATAAAAAGCAGTTGGCCATACCGGATTAGCAAGTTCATAACAAAAACTTCCTACACAGCCATCAATAGGAATTCCTGCATTGATTACATTATGAGGAAAAGTATAACTCCACATCCAATCAGGTAAAAAAGACATCCATTCTGGTTTAGGAGCCAAGTTATCAATTCCCCAATCGCCATCCCCCGAAAGCTGACAGCCAATACGCCCAACACCATAAGCAAGCATTAGCCCAGGAGCAGCAGCATCAATTAGTTGTAGGGTATTTATTTTATATTTCCTAGTATACCAAATAACCGAAACAGCACCTGCAATTAATCCGCCATAAAAGGTAAGTCCGCTAAAAGCCATAAGTTGCCCAATTGGGTCAGCCAAAAAAGCACCCATATTTTCTAAATTATGGAAAACCTTAGCCCCAATAATCCCTGATACAGCAGCAATCATGGTCATATTTCCTACAAGTTGATAGGGGTGAACTGTTTTTTCAATTTCCTTAGGTGTCGCTAGTTTTGTTTTTTGGTTATCGTTCCATTTTAGGTAAACAGATATTCCTGCAATAAAAATCCCTCCCATAAAATTACCTCTTGTCGAAAGGATAAAATCTTGAGGATTTGCTACCAAATCAGAATAATGGAAAATGGCTTCTATGAATTTAAAGCCAATAAAAAAACCAGTTAAAAGGCTACTTGCTATTTCAGCAATGCTTAATGGTTTTCCTATTGTTTCTTTAACTATAGTTGCACTAAGGTGTCCTTCTTTTTCTTTTCGTTTTAACTCTTTACTAATAACATAGGATGCTGCTAAAAAAGCGATAGCAACCCAAAATCCAAAGGTTTGAATAGGGAGAGGGATATTTATTCCAAATAAATCGAAAAGTAAGTGGCTTATTGTTGGGTACATAGGTTCGTTATTAGTTTCTAGTTATTAGGATTTATAGAAGCTCTGCTTTCATTATTCCGTCCTCATCAATTGATAGGAGCTTAATTTGTTTTTTTGTACGGCAAACTTTAGCTTGGAAAGGGATTTTTATTTTGATGTAATTATCAGTAAAACCATATAAATATCCATATCTATCATCTTGCTCAAAAAGGGCTGTATGTTCAGTGTCAAGGTATTTTTCATAAAATGACCTTTGCAATTTATTAGAAAGGATTCTTAGCTGTTTACTTCTGTCGGCTCTATCTGATTTTGAAACCACTCCATCCATATCTATTGCAGGAGTATTTTCTCTTTCAGAATAAGTAAATACATGCAAATAGGATAGTGGTAAATCCTTAATAAAGTTCAGGGTTTTATTGAATTCCTCCTGAGTTTCCCCTGGGAAACCAACAATGACATCAGCTCCAATACATACATCTTCCACCTCACTTCCAATTTTTTCAATCTTGTTTCGGTAGAGTTTTGTTTGGTAACGCCTTTTCATTCTACCCAATACAACATCCGAACCTGATTGCATAGGAATATGAAAATGAGGCATAAATTTCTTGGAATTTTTTACCAATTCAATTACTTCATCAGTAATCAAATTTGGTTCTATTGATGAAATTCTATATCGTTCAATTCTTTCTACTTGATCCAATTCCTTTACAAGATCAGCAAAATTTCTATTGTTATTTTTATCCTTGAATTCCCCAATGTTTACACCCGTAATTACAATTTCCTTTATGCCTTTGTCGGCAATATCATTCGCATTTACAATTATGTTTTCTATACTATCGCACCTGCTTTTTCCTCTAGCAAGTGGAATTGTGCAATAAGTACAAGGATAGTCGCAACCATCTTGTATTTTCATGAATGAACGCGTACGGTCAGCAAGAGAGTAAGACGAAAAATAATCCAAGTCATTAATCTCACAGCCGTGTACTTCAGTCGTTTCTACATTGTTTAAGTCAGTGAGTAGTTTTGGTAAGTTGAATTTTTCATTCGCACCAAGCACCATATCTACTCCTTCAATGTCGCTTATTTCTTTGGGCTTTAGTTGTGCAAAACAACCTGTAACAACAATAAATGCTTCAGGAGAATTCTTCTTAGCTTTTCTGATTATACGCCTACATTCTCTGTTTGCATTTTCGGTAACAGAACAGGTGTTGATTACATATAAATCAGCTTTATTTTCAAATTCAGTTTTAGTAAAACCAATTTCTACTAATTGTCTTCCAATTGTAGAAGTTTCTGAAAAATTGAGTTTACAGCCCAATGTATAAAAGGCAGCTTTTTTATTAACAAACATAGCGCGAAAGTAGGTAATCAAAAAGGTTTATGAAAATTGTAACTTAATATTTTTCCAGCCGTTTTATTATGTATAATTAATACTCAAAACCATGACATTACTTATACTTAGTTTCTTATCAAAAAACAGATTAAGCTTGCTAAAAAGTAAGCTAGTACACCTTTTCCTAATCCTTGTAGCCATGCTAATTTCCAGTAGTGCAAGCCCACAAGTAAGTGCTGATTTTACGACACTCTCAGCTAATACAGGATGTGGCTCGTTAGTAGTTGAGTTTCAAGACTTATCAACAGGGAGCCCATATACATGGCTCTGGGATTTTGGAAATGGTAACTCATCCTCATTAAAAAATCCTACTGTTATTTATGCAAACCCAGGTGATTTTAATGTTACTCTAACTGTATCTAATAGCAGCTCAAATGATATTATTATTGCTAACTCACTCATTAAAGTATTTGAAAACCCTTACTCTGAATTAACAACTGCTTCACCTACAGATGGGTGTATGCCTATTGTTATTGATTTTGAGGATTTGTCTTTTACTAATAATGTAATTGTAAATTGGCAATGGGATTTTGGTGATGGAGGATCCAGTAATTTGCAAAATCCTAATTATGTATATAATATTGATGGTGAATTTTCTGTTTCCCTTATAGTTACAGATGTAAATGGTTGCCAAAGTTTATCAACACAAGTAAATCTTATTGATGTATATAAAGTGCCAACAGCTAATTTTATAGCTGATATTCCTTTTTCATGTAATCCTACTGAATTAGTAACTTTTATAAATAACACTTTAGGTTCTGCAATTTATACTTGGGATTTTGGTGATGGAACTATATCAAATTTAACTAATCCTAGTCATAATTATACTCCAGGGATTTATTCTGTTTCTCTTTTAGCGAAAGTAGGAACTTGCATTGACACCTTAGTGCAAACAAATTATATTGAAGTAGGGGCGGAGTTAGTTTCTGATTTTATGGCTGATGTGAATAGTGGCTGTGAAGGTATGCAAGTTAATTTCATGGATATAACAACAAATAGTCCTGATTCTTGGCTTTGGGACTTTGGAGATGGTACAATATCTAGCTTTCAAAATCCTTCACATAACTATTTAAATGGAGGCAGTTATGATGTGACCTTAACAACTAGCAAAGGAGGGCAGTGCTTAAATAGTCGTACATTTTTAGGTTTTGTTGATGTGTTTTCAAAGCCTGATATTCAGCTGACTGCAGACACAACTTATGCTTGTTCTTTTCCTTTTGCTGTTGATTTTATAGATAATACTTTAAATACCATTAATTGGAGTTGGGATTTTGGAAATGGAATTACATCAAATATTTCTAATCCTAGTGTGTCTTATGGAAATTACGGATCTTATGATGTAAGTTTAACGGTTACAAATTCTGATGGATGTACTGCAACTCTGCTTGAAAATAATTTAATTGATGTAGAAAAAATTCTTATTGATATTACATCTGATAATATTGAGGTTTGTATACCTTTTGATGTTAATTTTACTGATTCAACTTCTTCAATTCGTCCACTAGTTGATTGGAATTGGAATTTTGGTGATGGTAATTTTTCAAACTCTCAAAATCCTACTCATACATATGTAGTTGGAGGGATTTTTGATGTTAGTTTATTGGTTTTTAATGATTACGGATGTTTAGCTTCTATGGTTTTTCCTAATCAGATTACAGCTAATGAAAAGCCAGTAGTTGATTTTGTTGTTTCCCCTGTAGTTTCTTGTGCAGGTGAAAACATTAGTTTTAATGATTTATCCAGTTTAGGTGCTAATAATTGGGAGTGGAGTTTTGGTGATGGATCTTCTTCAAACTTGCAAAACCCAAACTACCAATACGAACTAACGGGGGTATATGATGTAAGTTTAATTGCAGGAATGAATAATTGTAAGGACACCTTAAGTATCCCTGCTTTTATTGAGATTATTGAACCAACTGCAATTTTTAAAGAAAACTACAATTGTGATAGTCCTTTAAAAATAGAATTTGAAAACCTATCAATAGGTGCTGATAATGTTTTTTGGGACTTTGGAGATGGAAATACTTCAACCCAAATCAATCCTATTCATACTTATACTATAAAAGGTATATATAATGTAACTTTAATAGTGAGTAATAATATAACAGGTTGTACTCATGAATTTGTTAAACCGATTAAACTGACAATTCCAGAAGCTAGTTTTAATTATTTAATTAATCCAAATAATGGTTATGAGGATTCTGTAGGTTGCGCTCCTAAACAAGTGTTTTTAAATAATACTTCTCAGGATTGGGATTACTATAAAGTACTTTGGTCAGATGGGTATGTAGGCTATGGAAGGCTTGATCATGTATTTACTGAAACTGGTGTTTTTGATGTAACTATGATAATAACTGACATTCATGACTGTAAAGATACTGTTACTTACGAAAACATGTATCGAATTAATGATGTTACAGCTGATTTTGGAATTGTAAATGTAATGGGGTGCGATTCTATGCTGGTTGATTTTGAAGATCTTTCTGTTCCTGCTTCTGTTGTAAATTGGGAGTTTGGTAATGGAGGGGTCTCTATTATCAATAATCCTCAACATATTTACTATGCTGAAGGTTTTTATGATGTTAAGATTTATGCTAAATCAGTTGATGGCTGTAAGGACACATTGGAACGCTTAGAATACATACAATTTCAATATCCTACTGCTGGTTTTACTTCAAATATTCAGGGGATTTGTCCTAATGACATGGTGCAGTTTACTAATCTTTCTGAAGGAATTGGAATAAATAGTGCTTGGGATTTTGGAGATGGAACACAAAGTAGTCAAATAAGTCCTTTACATTCATTTATAGCAAATGGCGTGTATGATATTTCTCTTTTTCTTACCGATTCATTTGGTTGTTCAAATAACATGGTTTTAGCCAATCTTATTGAGGTATTAAAACCTACTGCTGATTTTATTACAGCTGGGATAAGTTCCGACTGTCCACCATTGATTTCAAATTTCACTAACCTTTCAAGTGCTGATGTTACAAGTTTTGAGTGGATATTCAGTGATGGAGGGAGTTCTGTAGTTAATAATCCTTCTCATTTGTTTTCCATTTCAGGAAATTTTGATGTTTCCTTAATTGTCGAAAATTCTTTTGGATGTAAGGATACGCTAGTACAAAATGGATTAGTAAGTATATCTGGGCCAATGGGTAATTTCACCATTTCAGATTCTTTAATCTGCAAGAATGAAAGTGTGTTATTTAGTCCTACAGTAATAAATACCGATAACTTTTTATGGGATTTTGGTAATGGTATTTTGTCTACTGATAGTTTCCCTGTTTCATTTTACACTAATCCTGGAACATTTATACCTTCTCTTATAATTGAAGATAGTTCTGGTTGTCAATTAATAGTTTTTTCTGATGACACAATTCAGGTTAGAGAAGTAGTTGTTGATGCCGGAATTGATGTTGAAATTTGTGAAGGAGAGCAAGTGCAATTGAATGCATTAGGAAATGCCAGTCAGTTTACTTGGGCACCTGCACTTGCACTTAGTAATTCTAACCTTAGTAATCCTATTGCAAATCCTACAACCGATATTTTGTATTTTATTCATCATTCTGATGGAATATGTGAGGCAATTGATTCAGTGCTTGTAAAAGTTAACAATGAGATTCCTGAAGCTACTTTTACTACTGTTAATCATTGTGATGGTGATACTATTCAGTTTAGTTCAAATTCAGGATTGACTACTTCAAATATTGCATGGGAATGGAGTTTTGGGGAAAGTACTCAAAATCCGTTACAAGAACTAAGTTTAGGGGGGAATGTCATACAATTGATTGTAGTAAATTTAGATAATAATTGTAGTGATACAATTGTGAAAATAATTGAGATATATCCTTTACCAGTGGCTAATTTTACAGCAAATGAAGTTTGTTTAGGGGTGCCAACTATTTTTGTAAATAATTCATCAGCTAATGTAGTTTATTGGGAGTACTCTATGAATGATGGCTTAGGGAGTTCGACTGCTACTAATCCTAATTACACTTACCAATCCTCAGGAGAATTTTACCCAAGTTTAGTCGTAACTTCTAATTTTTCTTGTACTTCCGAACAGAGTATTAAAGTAGAGGTAAACGAATTACCATTTGCTAATTTTTTAGTAGAAAATAATTGTGTTGGAGAGGTGAATGTATTTACAGACATTTCTACTATTTCAGAGGGAATAATTTCTAGTTGGGAATATATATTTGGTGACGGAACTGCAAATGGAACCTCCTCAGCTGAGCAGCACGAATATGCTTCAGCAGGAACTTATAATGTTACTTTAAATATTACTTCCGATAAAGGATGTGAAAGTAGTACTGTAAAACAAACCAAGGTATATGACACTCCAATAGTAGATTTCTCATCTGAACAGTACTGTTTGGGAACACCAACTTATTTTACTGATTTTTCTACTTTAAATACTGGAAATATTATTAAGTGGGAATGGGAATTTGGTGATGGTGTAGGAGTTGCAAATTTTGAGTACCCTACTTATACGTTTACTACTCCAGGAAATTATTCAGTAAATCTTATTGCTACAACTGATTTTGGCTGTGTTTCAAGTCTTAAGAAAGATGTAACGATTGTTGCTTTGCCAATAGCTAACTTTACTGCTGATAAAAAAGCTTGTTTAGGAGATGTAATTCGTTTTACTGATTTATCAATTAGTACGAATACAGCCATTGCGTCTTGGGAATGGGATTTAGGTGATGGCACTATTTTTTCTGATCAAAACCCAACTCATCAATATGAATACGCACAAAATTTTGATGTTAATTTAGCAGTAGTTTCTGCTGAAGGATGTAAGCATGATACAACTATTTTAAGTGCAGCAACTGTGTTTAATAATCCTGTAGCCGATTTTCGCGCAAGTACTTATAGTACAACCCAATTGAATCCTGAAATCAAATTTTATAATACTTCAGTAGGTGCTACCTCTTACTTTTGGGACTTTGAAGATGGTATTATTTCAACTGATGAAAATCCAACTATTGAATTTGAAGAAATTGGAAGTTATGGGGTATTGCTTCATGTAATTTCGATTTATGGTTGTGAGAGTGAGATAATAAAAAATATAAACATTTACCCTGATTACGCATTATATGCTCCTAATGCATTTACTCCTAATGGTGACGGGAATAATGATGTTTTTCTAGCAGAAGGAAATGGAATAACAAGTTTTGAAATGCAAGTATTTGATAGGTGGGGAGGAGTGGTTTTTGAGTCTTCTGATATTGAGTATGGCTGGGACGGATTAGATGCTAGTGACAATACGGTAGGAACAGGAAAATACATGTATCATATTTCATTATATGATTATAATGGAAAACTTTGGATTTATAATGGAGAGCTTAATCTTATGAGGTAATTTTAAATCCTTAAATTAGCCGACTTAAAACTTAATTATGAAGTGGAAAGTCGGCTTTTTTATTGTTATTCTTTTTACTGCTTGTACTCAGCAATATAACAATGATGAATTAACTATTTTTAAGTACAATGAATCAGCAGGAATAGCGACATTAGATCCTGCTTTTGCAAAGGATCAAGCTACAATTTGGGCAACAAACCAATTATTTAACGGTTTAGTGCAATTGGATAGTAAGTTGAATGTTAAACCTTCAATTGCTAAAAGTTGGCAAATATCTGATGATGCTTTAGCTTATACGTTCTCGTTAAGAAATGATGTGGTTTTTCATGATGATAAATTATTTAAAAGCGGAAATGGAAGAAAGGTAGTTGCACAGGATTTTGAATATTCATTCTATAGATTACTAGATAAAGATATGGCAACACCTGGAGCTTGGGTTTTAGCAAATGTAAAGACCTTTAAAGCAGTAAACGATTCGGTTTTCAGTATTAAACTAAATACTCCTTTTCCTGCATTTTTATCTTTGTTGAGCATGCAATATTGTTCAGTTGTCCCTAAAGAAATTATAGAAGCAAGAGATTTTAACAGACAGCCAATTGGTACTGGACCTTTTCAATTCCAACTTTGGGAAGATGGAGTGAAGTTAGTACTTAGGAAAAATCCTAACTATTTTGAGAATGAAGCGGTGGAACAGTTACCTTATTTGGATGCAGTAGCCATTACTTTTATAAAGGATAAGCAATCCGCTTTTTTACAATTTATAAAAGGAAAATTGGATTTTATATCAGGAATTGATGCCAGTTATAAAGATGAAATTCTAACCAATACTGGAGAGTTGCAAGAAAAGTATCAGGAAAAAGTAGTTTTACAGTCACAGCCGTATTTGAATACTGAATACCTTGGTTTTTTAATGGATAACCCTTTGCCATTGGAAATCAGACAAGCCATTAATTATGGTTTTGATAGAGTTAAAATGCTAAAATACCTCAGGAATAATATTGGTACGCCAGCAGTAAATGGTTTTGTGCCCATGGGATTACCTTCCTTTTCTGGAAGTTTGAAAGGGTATAGCTATGATCCTGAAAAAGCAAAACAATTAGTTTTAGCTGCTGAAATTGAAGGCAGTTTTGATGCAAGTAAAGAAATTATACTTTCGACTACTTCTTCTTATTTGGATTTATGTGAGTATATTCAAAATCAATTGCAAGATATTGGTTTAAATGTACGAGTAGAAGTTAATCCTCCATCCACACACAGGCAAATGGTGGCAACCTCAAAACTTAATTTTTTCAGAGGAAGTTGGATTGCTGATTATCCTGATTCAGAAAATTATTTATCCCTTTTTTACAGTAAGAATTTTTGTCCAAACGGACCAAATTATACGCATTTTAAGAATGCGGAGTTTGATGCTTTATATGAAAAAGCACTTTCAGAAACAAATACTGAAAGCCGATATGCTTATTATCAGCAGATGGATAAAATTATTATTGAGAGCGCAGTTGTGGTTCCCTTGTACTATGATAGGGTATTGCGTTTTACGAATAAAAACATTACTGGATTTGAAAGTAATGCTATGAATTTACTCGATTTAAAAAGAGTGAGAAAGTAAACTCTACATATTAATACAATTACTATTTTTGCTAAAATTTAATTTACACCATGAACATATCATACAACTGGCTTAAAAATTATTTAGATCTTAATCTTCCTACTAAGGAAGTATCTCAATTATTAACCGATACAGGATTAGAAGTAGAGGGAATAAAGGAAGTGGAAAGTGTTAAAGGAGGATTGAAAGGAGTGGTAATTGGAGAAGTGATTTCAAAAGAGCAACACCCAAATGCGGATAGATTATCTCTTACAACAATAAATATTGGGGAAGATGAGCCAATACAAATTGTTTGTGGAGCTCCCAATGTAGCAGTAGGACAAAAAGTACCAGTTGCTACCGTAGGAACAGTGCTTTATGATGGTGAAGAGAGTTTTAAGATAAAGAAAGGAAAAATAAGAGGAGAGGTATCTTTGGGTATGATTTGTGCAGAAGATGAGTTAGGTTTAGGAAAAGGGCATGATGGGATAATGGTGTTGGATACTACTGCAAAAGTAGGTATTCCTGCTGCCGAATATTTTAAGTTGGAGTCGGATATTGTATTTGAGATTGGCTTAACGCCTAATCGTTCGGATGCTATGGGGCATATTGGTGTCGCTCGCGATTTGCTGACGGTACTTAATCATAAAGGAAATAAGTTGCAAATGTGCAAACCTTCAACTAAGGATTTTAAGGTTAACAATACAAATAAAACAATTATAGTTGAAGTGGCTGATACTGATTTATGCCCAAGATATTCTGCTGTAAGCATTAGCGGAATTAAAGTTGCTGATTCTCCTGAATGGTTGCAGAATAAATTAAAAGCAATTGGGATAACACCTACGAATAATGTAGTGGACATCACCAATTATGTATTGCATGAAATGGGGCAACCTTTACATGCTTTTGATACTGATAAAATTAAAGGAAATAAGATAGTAGTTGCTAATGTTAACGAGAAAACAAAGTTCACTACTCTGGATGAGCAAGTAAGGGAACTTTCTGCTGCTGATTTAATGATTTCAGATGCTAAAAAACCATTGTGTATTGCTGGTGTTTTTGGAGGTTTGGATTCAGTAGTGTCTGAAAAAACGACTAACATATTTTTAGAATCGGCTTATTTTAACCCAGTAAGCGTGCGTAAAACTGCCAAACGACATAATTTAAGTACGGATGCTTCTTTCCGTTTTGAAAGAGGGTGCGATCCAAATAGTACGGTTTATGCATTAAAACGAGCAGCTTTATTAATTCAAGAGATTTGTGGAGGGAAAATATCTTCAGAAGTAGTTGATATTTACTCAAATCCTATTGCTCACTTTGCTGTTGAATTGACTTATGCAAAAATGGATAGTTTAATAGGAGAAGTAATTGATAGGGAAGTAGTGAAAGCTATTCTTATAGATTTAGAAATTGAGATTTCAAACGAGAGCCTTAATGGTTTAAGTTTATTGGTTCCTCCTTTCCGTGCTGATGTGCAAAGAGAGGTGGATGTGATTGAAGAAATTTTAAGAATTTATGGGTTTAACACAGTTGCTATTACTAGTAAATTAAATACTACTATTTCCTATGCTGAGGGTGTAAATCCTGAACAAGTTAGGAATATAATTTCAGATTTACTGTCGAGTACAGGTTTTAATGAGGCAATGAATAACTCCTTAACAAAAGGAAAGTATACTGCTTTAATTTCTGAGTTGGATCTGAATCAAAATATTGAAATATTAAATCCTTTATCGCAAGATTTGAACGTAATGCGTCAGTCTCTTTTGTTTAGTGGATTGGAGAATATTGCTTACAATCAGAATAGAAGAAATGCTGATATTAAATTTTATGAATTTGGTAAAACATATCATAAGACTGAAGAAGGGAATGTTGAAAATCAGCATTTGCAGATTTTAGCAAGTGGAAGAATGCAAGCTGAGAATTGGAATACAAGTGATGATAAAGCTGACTTCTATTTCATAAAAGAAAAAGTGGAGCATATACTAAGCAGGTTAGGAGTGAAAAAAATAAAATCAGAAGCAATAAATACACACGGTTTTTCTGAAGGTTTGATGTATAAGTTCAAAAAGAAAAGATTGGTTTGCTTTGGAAAATTGGATACTAAATTATGTAAATCATTTGGTGTAAAATCTACTGTTTATGCTGCTGATTTTGATTGGGATTTAATTCTAGAACTTGCAGGATATACTAAAATTAAATACCAAGAAGTTTCCAAGTTTCCATCTGTAAGGAGAGATTTATCTTTATTAGTTGATAAATCAGTTACTTTTGATGAGTTAAGTGAAATTGCTAAGCAAACTGATAATAAAATTCTAAAATCAGTAAATTTATTTGATATCTATGAAGGTGATAAACTACCAAAGGGTAAAAAATCCTATACTTTATCCTTTACTATGGCTGATGACACTAAAACCTTAACTGATAATTATGTGGATAAGGTAATGAAAAAATTAATGGATTCATTAAAAGAACAAGCAGGAGCAGAGCTCAGGTAATAGCTATGTTAAGTTGTTTGCTTACCTTTAAGTGCGCCATCTATCCAAACATGGTTTTCCACCTGACCTAGATATTGAAAATCACTATTCTTAAATTTCTCCTTAGCGTGTTTCATTTCTTCAATCGTTTCACGCATTATCCTAATAGGCTTTTTTGTATTCTTAAGGGTAATAGATATATAATACCCGTCTTTTAATTTTTTTGGAGCCCTAGATGGTCGTCCTTTTTTCATTATGCAAATTTATATAAAAAGTATTAGAAATATATATAAAAAAAATAGTATTCAACTATGATATAAACAATATCGGACTTAACACTTTTCGGCACACTTTGCTCCATCAATGGCTGCTGAGATAATTCCTCCTGCATAACCAGCACCTTCACCACAAGGGTATAAACCTTTTATTTGTGGGTGTTCCATTGTTTCTCTATCTCTAGTAATACGAACAGGAGAGGAGCTTCTGCTTTCAGGAGCGTGCACCACAGCTTCATTGGTAAAGTAGCCCTTCATTTGTTCGCCCATTTGTCGTAATCCTTCTTGTATATTTTCTCCAACAAAATCAGGTAATATAGTGTTAATTACTGCTGAGGTTGTTCCTGGAATATAAGAGGTTTTTGGGATGTCAGTCGATAAAATGTTATTGGTATAATCAACAAGTCTTTGTGCAGGTACTTTTTGGGTTTCGCCTCCTAGTTTCCATGCATTTTGTTCTATTTCCTTTTGGAACTGCATCCCTGCTAAAGGACCAAATTTTTCATATTTAGCAAAATCTTCTAGTTTCAGTTCCATTACTATTCCTGAATTAGAAGTTGGGTAATCCCTTTTGGAAGGCGACCAACCATTGGTTACTACTTCCCCAGGGCTTGTGGCACAAGGGGCAATAATTCCACCAGGACACATACAGAAAGAATAAACTCCTCTTCCTTTTATTTGCTTAACAATAGAGTAGGGTGCGGGAGGTAAAAACTCTCCTCTGCTTTCGCATTTGTATTGTATTTTATCAATCAACTCTTGAGTGTGTTCTACTCTAACGCCAAGAGCAAAAGCTTTGGCTTCAATAGCGATTTCCTTTTTATGTAGTAATTCAAATATATCACGAGCAGAATGTCCTGTTGCTAAAATGATTTTATTGGCTTCAATGCGTGTTCCATTTTGCAATTCAACTCCTTTTACCGCATTGTTTTTAATAAGGATATCCGTTACTCGGCTGTCAAATATTACCTCACCACCATATAGAATAATGGTTTCACGAATAGCTTGTATGATTTTTGGGAGTTTATTGGTTCCAATATGTGGGTGAGCATTTACTCTTATTTCTTCAGTTGCTCCATGCTGAACCAATACATCCAATATCTTGTTTACATCTCCTCTTTTCTTACTTCTGGTATATAGTTTTCCATCTGAAAAAGTACCCGCACCCCCTTCTCCAAAACAATAGTTGGAATCTTCATTCACAATATGGTTTTTGGTAAGGTTTGCCAAATCCCTTCTTCTTGCACGGACATCCTTTCCTCTTTCGAGTATAATAGGTTTTAAGCCTTTTTCAATAAGCTTTAAAGCAGCAAATAGCCCTGCTGGTCCTGCACCAATAATAATGACTTCATCCTTTCCTGTTACATCCTTGTATTCAGGAATATCCTCTTCTTTTTTAATAAATTTCTCTTTAATGTAAACATCAACCCTAAGGTTAATTTTAGTTACTCTTTGCCTTGCGTCAATCGATCGTTTTAAAATCTCAATATGCTGGATGTCTTTTTCAGAAATATTTAATTCTTGGGCTATTGTACTTTTCAGTAAATCGGAAGTAGCTGCTACTTCAGGAAGTACTTGTATTTGTAAGGTATTTATCAAGGCTCAAAAATACGGATTGCCATTGAACGAGTAAGACCTTTTTAAAATTAATTCTTATTATTGTGAAAAACCCTTTTGCAATTGTATTTTTGTAGTAAACAATACAACAATGAGAAAACACTTTTTATTTTTTTTAATTGCAGCATTTAGTTTACAATTAACTGCTCAAGAAAATAAATTACAAATAAAGTCGGGAACTGTATTTTTAAATTCTGATTTACAAGTAAATACAGTTAGTGATATTAATTATTGCTTTATGTCATTTTCTGCTATCCCAACCGATAAAATCAAAAGTAATATTGAGCGTTATGGTATTCAGTTTTTGGAATATATACCAAAAAATACTTTTGTAGTGAGTATCCCAAAAAATACGAATACAGTAGTGTTGGCTAAGCATGGAGTAACATCAGTTTCATTAATTAAAGGGGAGCATAAAATTGATCCTAAAATTCAAAATAATACTTCCCCTGAATGGGCATTGAACAATGGAAAATTATCAGTTAAAGTATTGTTGTACAAAAATGCTAATATATCTGCAGTACAGGAGTTTTTTAGGTTGTCTAATTACCAAATAGATGCTGTAAATATTTTTGGAATGAGTATTACGCTTACGATACACCCATCTGACTTGGATTATTTAGCAAGTACAAATGAAGTTTGGTACATTGAACCGATTGATCCGCCATCAGAAAAAGAAAATAAAACGGGAAGAACTCTGCACAGGTCAAACACTATAAATACTAAGTATGCTAGTGGTAGACATTATAATGGGGAAGGAATAAATATTATGATGCAGGATGATGGAATTATAGGTCCTCATATTGATTATCAGGGTAGAGTTGATCAATCCAATTGTGGAGGATGTAGTACTAGTAGTTCTGATGATCATGGCGATCATGTTGCAGGAACGATTATGGGATCAGGAAATTTAGATCCTATTGCAGCAGGAATGGCAAATGCAGCTGTTTTATATGTTTATTCTTCTTCCAATAATAACTATTATGATGTCCCTGCTTTATATCAAAATGATGATGTGATTATTACTTCAAAATCTTATGGTAATGGCTGTAATGCAGGGTATACTTCTTTATCCAAAGATTTGGATGAGCAAGTGAGATTATATCCTTCATTAATTCATGTTTTTTCAGCAGGAAATAGTGGTAGTTCCGACTGTGGATATGGTGCTGGTAGTGGTTGGGGAAATGTTACAGGAGGACATAAGCAAGGAAAAAATGTACTTGCAATAGCTAACCTTACTTCAACTGGAAGTTTAGCCAGTTCATCCAGTAGAGGGCCAGCTGCAGATGGTAGAATAAAGCCTGACATTGGAGCCAAAGGAACATCCGTAAATTCAACAGTACCTACTAACAATTATGATTCTTTTACAGGAACTTCTATGGCTTGCCCAGGTATTGCTGGTGTATTAGGACAATTGTATCAAGGATATAAGGAATTAAATTCAGGGTTAAACCCTAGTTCAGCACTTATAAAAGGGGTTCTATTAAATTCTGCTGATGATTTAGGAAATCCTGGTCCTGATTTTAAACACGGTTGGGGAGAGGTAAATGCCTACCAAGCAATAAAGATTTTAGAAAATAATCAGTATTTAAGCTCTTCTGTATCACAAGGAGGAAACAATAGTCATATTATTACTATTCCTAATGGCATAAAACAAATTAATGTTATGGTGTATTGGCACGACAAGGAGGGAAGTGTAAATGCTGCACCTGCACTAGTGAATGATATTGACATAGGATTGTATAATAACTTAGGAAATTTAATTGGTCAACCTTGGCTGCTTGATCCTACTGCAAATAGTACAGCATTAAATTCAACTGCTACATATGGGAATGATCATCTTAACAACATGGAGCAAATCACCTTAGACAATCCTGTTGCAGGAAATTATATTTTATCGGTTGATGGTTTCGCTATTCCTTTTGGTCCTCAAGAATATTGGGTTGTTTACCAATATATTACTGAGGATGTTGAGCTGACCTACCCAATTGGCGGAGAGGGTTTTACTCCTGGAGAAACCGAGTTAATTAGATGGGATGCGCCTGAAGGGAATACACCTTTTGCTTTAGAATATACTACTGACGGAACAAATTGGAATACAATAATAAATAGTACAGGAGTTAATTCTCGTTACTATAGTTGGACAGTGCCCAACTCAGTTACTAATCAAGCAAAAGTAAGGGTTAGTCGTAACGGTTTTACTGACGAAAGTGATGCTAATTTTACTATTATTGGCGTGCCACAGAATATAACCGTTAATTGGATATGTCCTGATTCAATTTATGTATTATGGAATGCAGTAAATGGTGCAACTGACTATGAAGTAAGTATGTTAGGAAATATCTATATGGATTCAATGACAACTTCCCCTGCAACTATGGCTTTAATTCTGAACCCCAACCCTGCAATTACGGATTCTTGGTTTTCGGTATGTGCTAAGGTAAATGGAAATAAAGGAAGAAGAACAGTTGCTGTAAATGCTCAATCAATTAATAGTGGTTGTGTTGCTCCTCCTTTAGCTGGTTTTAATACTAGTGGTTCTTCAAGTTGTACGGGTAGTATTAGTTTTATTGATGCAAGTTTTAATCAACCTAATTATTGGTTATGGTACTTTGGAGATGGAACAACTTCCAACCTACAGAATCCAAGTCATGCCTATCTGCAAGCAGGTACTTATGATGTTAGTCTTTTTGTTTCAAATGGGCTAGGACAAGATTCTGTTTTTCAAGCTTCAGTGGTTAGCGTTAGTTTTATGCCAGCACCTATTGCTTACAATGATACTTCTTATATTAACCCTGCTACTTTCTCGCTTACTGCAGCTACTAATTTAGTAAATTGGTATACTGATACTCTTGGAAGTGCTTCTGTTTATTCTGGCTCTCCTTTTGTCACTCCTTTGTTGAATACGAATACAACTTATTATGTTAGGGAGGTAGGTGGTATTCCTGTATTTGGTGGTCCTTTGGACAATACAATTGGTGGCGGTGGATACTATAATAACGATAGGCATTTATTTTTGGATTGCTACACGCCTTCAACCTTAATTTCTACTGATGTATATGCAGGTACAGCACAAGCAATTACTTTTGAGTTAAGAGATAATAATAGTCAAGTTTTGGAGGATACAATAATTACTGTTCAGTCGGGATTAAATACTTTGTATCTTGATTTTGACGTTCCTGTTATGAATGATTTAGAGCTAGGAATGAGTAGTGGTAATTCTGATTTGTATAGAAATAGTACAGGTTCAGCTTACCCATATTCTATTGGGAATATAGCGAGTATAACAGGGCACAATTCTCCTAATAGTGCTACTTATCATTATTTCTTTTATAATTTACAATTGCAGGAAAATTGCCTCTCTGATTTTGCTGAAGCAACAGCTGTATTTATGGTGCCATCAGCAGTGGATAATGTTATTAAAAAGCAGTTTTCTATTTTTCCTAATCCTGCAAATAGTTCGGTTAGTATAACTGCTGATGCAGTTATTGAAAAGCTTACCATTTCAGATGTAAAAGGAAGTTTAGTTTTTAATAAAAGCAATCAGGGAAGAAAAGCTAATATTGATGTTAGTAGTTTTGCTAAGGGAGTATATCTCGTTCAAATCCTTAGTAAAAATAGTTCAAGTGTACAACAACTAATTATTGACTAGTGCGATTTTCTTTTGCAATAGTATTATTGTTTGCTTTCTGTTTTAATAGTTTAGCTCAAGATAAAGTACTTATTGCAAATTTTTCAATTATTGATGGAGATACTTTTTTTATAGCCGATATTCCTGAAGTTGAGGTATTAGCTTTTAAAGATAAAGACGAACGAAAAAAGTATTATATCCTAAAAAGAAGAGTGTTAAAAGTATACCCTTATGCTTTGGCTGCAAAGGAAAAATTGCAAGGCATAAAAAATGGCCTTGATTCAATACCTAAGAGAAGACATAAAAAGCGCTACACTAAAGAAATAGCAAAATGGGTAAAAGAAGAGTATGCTGATAGATTAAAAAATCTTACAATGAAAGAAGGTAAAATTTTAGTAAAGTTAATTTACCGAGAAACCAATACTACCTCTTATGAAATAGTGAAATCCTACAGAGGTAGGTTCAATGCATTCTTTTGGCAAACTATGGCTAAGCTATGGGATAACAACTTAAAAACAGAATATGATCCTGTAAATATTAGAGAGGATATGCTTATTGAACATATTCTTATTCAAGCTAAGCTTGAAGGAAAGTTTGAGTAAAAAAAACGGGCGTAAAGCCCGTTTTATTATTTAAGTAAGAATTATATTATTTAGTAAATCGCTTTATAATTCTATCATCTTCAAACAGTATAGCAATGCAATAAATTCCACTTTCCAGTTGTTCTACATTAATTGTAGTAGTAGGATTATCTTCTGAAATGACCATTCTACCTACAGCATCATATATTTCTATTTTATCTATCTTTTTATCTGTGCTAATGTGTAAGGTGTTATTTACAGGGTTAGGATATAATTTAAGATTCTTTAACTCTTCATTGTCTACTGATGTACTATTGCAATTTGCTTGGCAACCTGCAAGTGTAGTGTATAACCCAGTTCCATCTGCAGGATCAATACATCCTAGGGTTGCATCACAATCCCATGTTATAGGAAAAGCACAGTCATTTTGGCAGTCTTGTAATGACCAATAATTACCACTCTCATCCCCAGGATCTTGGCAATTACCTGGGGCTACACAGTCCCAAGTTGGTTGAGGAGTACAATCATTCATACAGTCAGCATAAGTAGTATACCATCCACTACCATCACCTGGGTCATAACAGTTTCCTGGCCAATCACATTCAAAAGTTACTGGAGCAGTGCAATTTGTTTGGCAGGCTGATAGTGTTGTGTAGGTGCCATTACCTGTTCCAGGATCAACACATGAATAATTAATACATTCATAAGTAACAGGCTGCTGCACGCCTACACTCTCAAAATATAAATTCATGTCATCATCAGTCCCTACAATTAAATCATTATCTCCATCACCATCTAAATCCTTAAAATTAAGAATTCCTTGTCCTTGCCAATTTGATAAAGATAATCCAAATGGATTCATAGTTGGTGGAGGTGAAAATTGAGGAGTTGTTGCTGTTCCTATATTCTCCACATAACCAAAATCAGTTGCATAATAACCTTCTTCAGCAAACATTATATCTAAGTCTCCATCATTATCAATATCTTCTAAAGCTAAGAAGGAAAATATTCCTGATGGAAGACCAAAAACATTTAATTGAGGTGTTGTGTAATTTGGAGCTGATGCTGAGCCAATATTTTCTATAAATATGGTATTTGCAGAATAGTTTGAATAATCAAAAGAAAAACCTAAAATATCAGTATCACCATCACCATCAATATCTCCTAAAGCAGTGTAAACTATAGCATTACTAGCATTTAGCCCAAATTGATTCGTGGTTGGAGTAGTAAATTGAGGCGAACTAGGCGTGCCTACATTCTCGTAATAAAGAAAATCTGTGCTCAAAATATATGAAGTAGCATCTTGTTTGACAACATTCGATAGAATATCAAAATCACCATCATTATCTAAATCAATTATTCTGAACCATTGATAAACAGCCACATTAGGAAGTGTAGGGCTGTAAGGTATAAGTCCATAAGGATTTGTTGTAATAGAACTAAAGTTTGGATTGGTGGCACTTCCATTATTCTCTTGAAACTGAAATCCTAGTGCATAGCCATAGCTATAGCCTGAAGAAAAAACACTGTATTCTCCCGTAAGGAAATCATAATCGCCATCATTGTCAAAATCTGCAAATTCTACTGAGTTAATCCGAGTATCATCGCCATTTTGTAAATTAAATGGGTCTTGTATTGGGTAAGCAAACCATTGAGCAGATGCAGTATTGGTAAATGAAATTCCAATTAAAAGTGCAATTCCACCTAATATCCTCTTCATTCTATTGGTATTTACAATTCCATTGAGTTGGTTAACTAAGTATTTTACTTTAGTAGCCATTCTCTTTATTTCTGATTTTAAATCATCATCAGCTTTTTGTAGTAGATTATTTAATTGCTTAACTAAATATTTCAACTGTCTTTGCTTTCTTGAATAGTGTTTATTTTCCATATTTATATATTTCAGTTACTAATGGTTCAAAATTATGTATTTAAAAATCAAATACTATGCTATGCATAGTAAATTGTATTTGCTAGCTTAATATTATGTTATTCGTTATTATTTTCTTGTCGCCAAAAAGTGGTGTTAGGTATCATTAATCCTTTTTTATGGTCATCAGTTAATGTGTTTAAAATATTTGGCCTGGTTTTATCAGCTAATATATGTATGTCATATATTTCATCTAAAGAAGTAAGATATGTTATTTTCCCTACTATGCTTTTGGTCGGGAGATGAACTACTACTATTCCAGCTTCATTAGCTTTTTCTGCAAAAGGTAATTTTCCAAAAGTAGATGAGTTTTTTCGGAGTTTGGATAGTCCAATAAAAAGGTAATCTTTATGAATACTCATACCTCTTACAAATCCATCAATTTGTACAATTACATCATAAGTGCCATCCTCAGGATTAACTTTTGCTAATTCCCCAGTTGCAGAAAGTAGCACATATAACTCATTATTAAAAATTCTTGGTGTATGTGGCATAGCCAGTCCTTCAGCTATTATGGCGTTTGTTTCTACATCAATAATTATTCCGCTTTCGGTTACTTTATCCCTCCAACTTTGAGGGCTGTTTCCATTGTTAAATGCAGTAGCATATTTAGGCTTTCCGTTTTGCATTGCCATTCCATTAAGATGGCATCTATCTTCTGACGCAATTTTATCAATAAATGGGGGTGTCCAGAAAGGAGTGAAATTATAATCATCATCAATTTTTACTATGGATGAAAAAAGAGTATTAACTGCATAAAGTTCACCATTATTCCCAAAGTTTAAATCATGAATATCAACTGCACCAGTATGAAAAGTATTTCTTGGCAAATAAAGCGAATCATATTTATTAGGTGCTTTTGGATAGAATTTTGCTAAATCTGTAGAGTTCCGAAATACAATAACTTCATCCTTACAAGCAATTGCAATTTTATCATTTTTAGTGTCCTCAGCAATCCCCATTGCTTTTTCAAAATTTCTTGGCAGTTGTATTAAAGAATTTTCATCTTTAGCAGAAATAAAAACCACTTTACCAGCTTGATATGTGGAGATTGCAATACTGCAATTCAATTGCTGAAGTAATTGTGGGATCTGAGGAGTAAATTTGCAGCTAAAAGGTGCTAATGCTTGTATATTTTTCTTATTCATAAATACAATGATACAAAAAAAACGGGCGTAAAGCCCGTTTCATTAATTCCTAAAGTACTTGGAATCTATTTTGAAAATTGTGCAGCTACTTTTTTATTTCTTGGTCCTTCAGAATAATCATAGAATCCTTCTCCTGATTTAATTCCTAATTTCCCCGCCATAACCATATTTACTAAAAGTGGGTTAGGAGCATATTTAGGATTTCCAAAACCATCCTGCATAACCTCTAAAATTGAAAGACAAACATCCAATCCGATAAAATCAGCTAAGTGCAAAGGTCCCATTGGGTGTGCCATGCCTAATATCATTACCGTATCAATTTCCTCTACTCCAGCAACACCTTGAAATAAGGTTTCAATGGACTCATTAATCATTGGCATAAGTATTCTGTTGGCAACAAAACCAGGGTAATCGTTCACTTCAACAGGCGATTTTCCTAGCGTTATGCTCATTTCCATTACTCTTTCAGTAACAGCATCAGAAGTAGCGTATCCTCTAATAACTTCAACTAATTTCATTACAGGAACAGGATTCATAAAGTGCATTCCTATAACTTGAGTTGGACGCTTAGTTACAGCAGCAATCTTAGTAATTGAGATTGAAGAAGTATTTGTCGCTAATAAAGTATCAGTATCACAAATCTCATCTAATTGCTTGAATATTTTCAGTTTTAAATCAATGTTCTCAGTTGCTGCTTCTACTACCAAATCAACTCCTTTTACTCCTGCATTCATGTCAGTATAAGTAGTAATGTTGGCTAAAGTATTTGCTTTATCTTCTTCTGTAATTCTTTCTTTTTTAACCATACGGTCAAGGTTCTTAGCGATAGTAGTAACTGCTTTGGATAAAGCGTCAGCCGATATATCCACTAAGTTTACATTAAAGTTTTTTTGAGCAAAAGTATGTGCAATTCCATTTCCCATTGTTCCTGCACCAATTACTGTAATATTTTTCATTTGTTGTGTTTTAAAATTTTGGTAAAAATAATAATAGTTGTTAGTTATTAGTTTTTAAAAGAGAGTATATAGTCTATTTCTATTATCTGAAAGTGAAATACCCTAACATCTATATTTAGTAGACTACTTTAAAATTATCAAAAGAAAGTTTATTTTCATCTAATTCAGGATCTCTTTTCATACCGACAAATACTTTGAAAGAAGTAGCGCCAATACCTTCAGATATAGTGCTTGTTAGGTTCACATAAATTTTATTCCAGTCTTCTTTAGGGCTAATCCACAATAAATCCTTTTGCACTACCGATTGCGGGTAGTTAATGTATACACCCACTAAAAATCGGGTGTTGCATTTGTAGTCAAGTTCCAAAAAAACAGGCGCTCCTGCTTGAGGTAAATTCTCTAGTTCTTCTGAAGCAATTTCAAAAGTAAATAGTGTGTCTGATGATAATGATGCAAAGGCAAAACTATTAGAGTTTTCAGTTAATTTTTCATAATTAACATCAGAGATAGGAGTTATTGCTAATTTTTCGGAATTACCTTCAAAATCTTCCTCTTCAAATTCAGCATTCTCTAAATAATTTGTTGTAGGGCTTATTGTTCTTGTTTCGTTTGGAGTGAAATTAACATCTTCAAAATAGGAATTATAAAAAGGATAATAAATTCTGTTACTCGCAATCCCATTCGCTTTTATTCCTGCTCTTACCCTTAAGGTTTGAACGCCTTCCTCTAATACAGGGAATTTGGCTGGTAATTCATAGACTCCTTGTAATTGGTCGTTAACATACACCCAAGCATCTGTAACAGATGGAAGAGGAGTTCCATCATCCAAAGTGATGTTATTAATTTCAAGGTATGCAGGTGTTGAAGTTGCATCTATATCTTCTTTTTGACAAGAAATAATAGTAAACATTAGTATTAAGTAAGTGATTTTTTTCATGGATTATTCTATTAACAATATACTGTGAATTTATTATTGTAGTAAATGCCAAAAAAGCATTTTTATTGTCTTTATTTTGTAGTTATTAAATTGCTTCAAAAATACAGTTTAAAGATTGATAAAGAAAAAGAATGGTAGATAGTTTTAGGCATCAAGGTTTGCGTAAGCAATTGATTGAGCATTTAGCCTCTAAAGGAATTGTAAGTTTGGAGGTGTTAAATGCTATGAATAAAATTCCTAGGCATTTGTTTTTGGATAATGCTTTTGTGAATTTTGCTTACCAGGATAAAGCTTTTCCTATAGGAGCAGGGCAAACTATTTCTCAACCCTATACAGTTGCATTTCAAAGTGAATTACTACAGATA
The DNA here is from genome assembly GCA_047617145.1 of Thalassomonas sp. GTDB lineage: Bacteria > Bacteroidota > Bacteroidia > Flavobacteriales > BACL11 > UWMA-0277. The sequence continues at coordinate 23,302 of JBLGCF010000005.1, forward strand.
AAACCCTACGAAAAAGTATTGGAAGTAGGTACAGGTTCAGGTTATCAAGCGGCAGTACTTTCTTTGTTAGAGGTAGAAGTTTTTACTATTGAGAGACAAAGAGAGTTATTTCTAAAAACTAAGAAGTTCTTGCCTACTTTAGGCTATAATTGTATGTTCGTGTATGGTGATGGTTACAAAGGATTGCCAAAGTTTGCTCCATTCGATAAGATAATAATTACTTGTGGAGCTCCTTTTATTCCTGAGGATTTGATAGCACAACTAAAAGTTGGTGGCAGGATGGTAGCTCCAATTGGTGATGGAAATATACAAGTGATGCACTTAATTGAAAAGATTTCAGAAACAGAAAGTAGAGTAACAACACATGGTGAGTTTTCTTTTGTACCTATGCTGAATGATAAAAATAATGGGAACCCCTCTTAATTAGGAAATGTACTTAGTGTTTGAAGTAAATATTTTTATTATGACATCCTAATTGACTTAAGAACGATTAAATTTAGTTTTCATTTTACCTTGTTTTTAGGGTAATTTTTTATTTATGTTCATAAACATTTTATTTTCAATAAATTAAGTTGTTTTATATAAAGTAAATTTTTATCAGTATTTATACGGATACAACTTTCATTTTAATTTTGTAGTATTGCATAAATTAATAACAAAACAAAAATAACATGAAAAAACAGTTACTATTATTTGTAGTGTTGTGCTTAGCATATACTACAAAAGCACAAATCTCTGACAGAGTAAATGATGAGTCAACTTATTTGCTTGGAGCTAGACCAGAAGCAGGAAACTTTGGATTCTTCTTTGGAATGTCAACAGTAGATATAATGGATCTATCAAATGATTCATTATCGATAGCAGGTATACCAATCATAAATGTTAAATATTATTATACTGATAAAATAGTAATAAAAGCAGGAATTTATGCTAAGAAAAAAAGAAGATCAATTGATGGAGAACTTGATGGAGAAGAAACAGGGTATACAGATTATAAGCATGTTGAAACAGATGCAAGTTGGAGTTTTACACTAGGATCAGAAAAACATTTTGATCTATCTAATATTATTGATGGATATATAGGTGTGAATGGTAATCTGGGATATGTTAGATCTGTACGTACAGATAATATAGCCTATTTTGGTGGGGATTTTGCGGATAATGAAGGTTCAAGTTTTGGATTCACTTATGGACTTGAAACAGTTATTGGTACTAATTTTTTCATTGCTGATTTACCTATGTCATTAGGAATTGAAACAGGATTGAGTTTTAAGAACTATGGTGCTAATAAATACAAATATGAGTATGATGTATCAACGGATGGAACTACTAGTTCGGGTACTTATTACACATCATCAGTAGATGATTTTGAGGATTCGTTCGCTAATAGTACTGCTAATAATCTTGAGTTTACTGATTTAAAAGCAAGAAGATTTGATATTTTGCCTCTTGCAAGAATTACATTCACTTACTACTTAAAGCAATAAAACATGAGAAATTTAATAAAACTATTAGTTGCAACATTTCTATTGTCTTCATGTGCTGTACAGAATCATCATTCCTATAATATACCTACCGGAGATCCTAGAACAGCAAATCTTTTCTACTTGGGTGTAGATGATATTCAAGAGTTGGGAGAAATAGAGATATCACATGAATTTAGTAGATATTTTTTTCTAGGAACTAGACTGATTGGGATAAACGGAGAGCGCCCAGATAACGGCAACAAACATTATGCATCTGCTCCGCTTTCTGTTTGGGGAAATGTAACAGAATTCTTTAGTCTTGATGGTGGAGGTATGAGTAGAGCTTTGTATAAGGTATATACCGAATTTCCAGATGCGGATTATATTAATATAGTATCTACCCATGAAGAAACTCATAGAATGTTCTTAGGTAGAAAAATTAAGAGAACATCTCGAGTAAAGGCGTATAAATTCCGAGACCCTAAGTAAAAACTAATGAGATATAGCGTATTAAGCTTTATACTAATTATTTTCATTTTTGTGTCATGTGAAAAGCAGAATGAAGAATTTCTTAATATTTCCTTTACTCCAACGGAGCAATATGAGATAAGGAGTAGTGGAGAAATTATTTCTTTCTCAATAAAAGTATCTTCAAATAGTGAGTTGTCCGAGCTTGTAATAGTTCAAATAGTTAATAATTCAATTATTGACACTATGTACCATA
>JBLGCF010000006.1:0-22733 GCA_047617145.1 Thalassomonas sp.
ATAATTGCAACATGAGTTCGTAAGGTTGCATTCCAATCCCCAATAAAATAGAGTCATCACGGTAGTAAGGTGCTACCCAATCGTTTTCAGTTAATTGTAAACCAACTGCTAACTGAATAGCTTCATGTCCCTTGGATGTAGCATGTACATATTTGGATGTTACTGCTGAATTTTCTTCATATAAATCGCTCATAGCACGAGCAGTACACATCAATGAAAATGCTTTTTTGTAAATATCTTTGGAGAGTTTTTTACTCATTATTTCTTTTTAAATTTTGAGATTGCATTTCTAGTAAAATCAGATAATACTAGAGTTCCACTACTTACAGCTCTTTCCATTAAAAGTGTATCCCAATGATCAGTTCCTTGCCACATTACTTTCTTTAAACCCTCCATTGCTTCAGGATTTGAAGTAGATAGAGTAGTTGCTAATTTTTCAATTTCAGTATCCATTTCATCTACTGAATCAAACACTTCAGTATATAATCCTTTTTCACGTGCCCATGATGCATCAAACCACTTGCCAGCATTTATTGTCATGGCAGAAAATGCTGAAGTTCCTACTTTACGCTCTACTGCAGGACCTACCACAAAAGGACCAATTCCTATTGCTAGTTCCGATAGTTTTGCAGATGCAAATTTGGTTGCAAAACAATAATCAGTTGCTGATGCCATACCCACACCACCACCAACAGCTTTACCCTGTACACGCCCAATAATAAATTTAGGACATTTACGGGCTGCATTAATCACATTAGCAAATCCTGAAAAGAATTTCTTACCGTTTTCTGGAGTATCAATTGCTACTAGTTCATCAAAAGATGCTCCAGCACAAAATGCTCTTTCTCCTGCACTTTTAAGGATGATTACTTTTATGTTATCATCTTCTCCTGCTTTGGTAATCGTGTTGGCTAATTCTGCCAATATATGCCCTGGTAAGGAGTTTGATTGTGGATGAAAGAACTCAATTGTTCCTATTCCGTTCTCTGTATTTATCTTTACGTATTCTATCATCTTATTCAATTATTATTTTCTTTTCAACTGTTCCATCTTTATAGATATAGAATAATGGTGCGTTCTTTCTATATGGTGTCTCTTTACCTAATACATCAGTAATCTTAATTAGAGTTTTACTAGTATTCTTAATATTTATAATCCCAGTAGGATTATAAGCATTCACAGAGGTTGTATCTGAAATTATACATCCATTAGCATCCGTTACTATAACGGTATATAAACCAGGCGCTAAATTTACTTGTGGATTAGTTGTTCCTCCATTACTCCAAGCATACGTATAAGGGGTGGTACCTCCTTGAACGGTAGCAGTAGCTGAACCATCATTCAATGCAGAAGTCTCATCAGTAGAATCTACTGAAATATTTAAAGCAGGTGGTTCAGTAATTACAACTGCTTGAAATATCATACAGCCATTTGCATCTGTAACATCAACTGAATATGTTCCTGTAGTTAATCCAGTAAATGCACCATTAGTTTGTGATAATCCACCACCCAATGAATACTGAAAAGGAGGCACACCACCAGAAGCAGTTACAATAATACTTCCATCATTATATCCATTACAACTTACATTAGTTGTAGAAACAATTACTGTATGATTACAATAGACACAACTACTATCATTAATTGTTGCAAGTGGGTTGTAATTTGAAGCCAATGAGTCCGTACAACCTAGAATAGGAGTGTAAAAGAACCAATCAAACTTTTGTGCCCTGTATAGGTTTCCTCCATCATCATATTCCAATTGAAAAACAATTTGATTATTTGAATCCACTTCAGTAACAATTGATCCAGAATTTATCCATTGAAGATTTCCAAAATCAATAAGTGTATTTCCATTAGGCAATCTTTGCACTCCTCCTATTGAAGGAGTATACAAAGAATCAGGATGGATAAATTCCCATACTTTTGTAGCTTCCATTAAGTTAGTGTCTAATTCATATTCAACAGCTCTTGATACATTATTTCCACTTGGATAATATTGCCCACTATAATTACCATTATCATATAGAAGATATCTATTGTTTCCTAAGCTCCTTATTGAATGTTGGTGTGTAAAAGGATAGTCATTTACAAATGCAATATCAGTTTGAGTTCCTCCCCATCTCCAAATAATTTCTCCTGTTGTTCTATGTATTTTTGTTATTTCATCTAATCCTCTGCAAGAAACTAAAAAATGCCCATCAAAATCAATGTCAATAGCATTAGCATGTATAAAGCCAAGATTAGCAGAAGTCCATGGACTAAGGTAGGTGTTATCTGTTACATGAAAATGATCCCAACTTTTCCATTCAAAAATTACATTATGACTTGCATCCAGCTCCTGAATAATTAATCCTTCTACAATAGCATTTGGATCTCCTCCTGTAACAACAGTATCCATTGCATAAGGCTGTTCATCATATGCAAAAAGAACATAATTACCATTTGCTAAAGCCAAGAAATCATGATTATCAGCTGTATATCCATTCTGCATATATACAGAATCTACTTCATTTTGGAGGGAATCCATAATGAACCATCCTTTTGATTGTCTGTCGAAATAACTAAGTTTGTTATTATAATTAACTTTAAAGTCCCATCCCTTCATGCCCCAATTTTCTGAAAATATTTCTATTCCTGTTGAATCAACAATTTTTACAGGTTTTATAGGAGGTCCTCCTAGCTGAAAAAACAAATTGGCTTGCCATGCATCAGGTGTATTTACTGTAATAGTATAATTTGGTTGTTGCCCAAATCCAATTAATGGATAGCAAAGTAAAATGAGTAATATTTTTTTCATAAAATAAATTTAAGATTGATCTAATTTACGCACCATAGTTAAGATGGTAGCGAGCATTACTGTTTCTCCTTCCTCATCATATACATCAACCAAGAACTTTACAATTCCTTTTGATATATCGTCATCTTCTCTTTTTTCTTGGCTTATTTTTTCTTTTGCAGTAAATCGTACTCCAATTGTCATTCCTGGATAAACAGGTTTGGTGAATCTACATTCATCAATTCCATAATTCAATAGTACAGGTCCTTTTTCAGGATCAACAAATAAACCAGCTGCTTTACTCATAATGAAATAACCGTGTGCTACTCTTTCGGTAAATATGGTTCCGTCCAAAGAATTCTCATCCATGTGTGCATAGAATTTATCACCTGAAAGTTCTGCAAATTCATTTATATTATCTAGTGTAACTAAATGGGTATCCGTAATTACGGTATCGCCAATTTCAATTTCTTCAAAGTGTTTTCTAAAAACATGAGGTCCCTCAGTATTTTGCGCTCCACCAACTTGATATTGCTTGGTAAGTGCTGTAATTGTAGTAGGGTGTCCTTGTATTGCAGTTCTCTGCAGGTAATGTTTAATCCCTCTAACACCACCCATTTCTTCTCCTCCTCCTGCACGACCAGGACCACCATGCGTAAGTAATGGCATAGGAGAGCCGTGTCCAGTACTTTCTTTACTACAGGCTTCATTCAGTACCAAAATTCTACCGTGCATACTAGCTGCTCCTAAAACAAATTGTTCTGCAATTTTCATATCATTTGTAATGATAGAACAGACCAAAGAACCTTTACCCATCTTAGCAAGTTCAATAGCTTCATCAATGGTTTTGTAAGGTAAAATTGTAGAAACTGGTCCGAACGCTTCCACATTATGACAATCGGTTTTGTTAAACGGATCATCATTTAAAAATAGGATAGGAGAGATAAAGGCTCCTTTGTTTTTATCTGCTCCTGTTACTTCAAATTCTTCCAAACTTCCGTAAACAATTTCTTGGGTTTGGGCGAGTTGTTGTACTTTTTCAGTTACTTCAATTTTTTGTTCATTTCCTGCTAAACTTCCCATTCTTACTCCTTCCACTGAAGGGTCTCCAATAGTAGTTTTTGCTAGTCTTTTACCCAATGCAATTTGCACATCTTCTACTAATTTTTCTGGGACAATAATCCTACGAACTGCAGTACATTTCTGTCCTGCTTTTACGGTCATTTCTCTTTGTACCTCTTTTATGAAAAGATCAAATTCTGCTGTTCCAGGAACTGCATCTTCTCCTAAAACTGAACAGTTTAAGGAATCGGCCTCCATGTTGAAGGAAACTGCTTTTTCTATAAGTCTTGGATTAGATTTTAACATCATTCCTGTTGATGCACTTCCTGTAAAAGTTACAATATCTCCTGTTTCTACACTGTCAATAATTCCTCTGGCGCTACCACAAATTAATTGTAAACTTCCTTCTGGTAAAATTTTAGAATCTACAATTTCTCGAACCATCATTTCGGTAAGGAAACAAGTAATAGTTGCCGGTTTTACAATAGCAGGAACTCCTGCCATAAGGTTTACTGCAATTTTTTCCAACATTCCCCAAATTGGGAAATTGAACGCATTTATATGAATAGCTACTCCTTCTCTTGGTGTCATAATATGATGCCCAATAAATGTTCCATTTTTTGATAATGGAGCCATGTCTCCATCTACATGATAAGGTAAATCTGGAAAGTTTTTTCTAAGGGATGCATTTGCAAAAATATTACCAATTCCTCCTTCAATATCAATCCAAGAATCTACTTTGGTAGCTCCTGTTTCTGCACTAAGTGCATAAAACTTATTTTTGATGGAATGTAAGTGAAGTGCTAAGGCTTTTAACATCAATCCTCTTTCTTGAAATGTCATCTTTCTAAGTGTAGGACCACCCACCTTACGGGCATAATCCATCATCTCAGAAAAATCTAATCCCTTAGATGAGGCTGTACCTATTTGATCTCCTGTAATTGCATTAAAGAGTGGCGTACCTTCTCCATCTCCTTTTATCCACTTTCCTAATACGTAATTGTCGTAATTTCTCATTTTGTGTTTTTCCAAGTGTCAAAAGTTATTTTTTGTTTTTCTTTTCTATTTTCTTCTATTTCAGAAAGAGGTTTGCATTCTTTCATTAGCTCAGCACATTCTTTTGGAAGCTCTTGATAAAGTTCAGTTCCCTTGGTTTTCCAAGCAAGCATTTCATCAGAAACTTCCCCTTTAATCTGTGCAGGATTGCCTACTACAATTCTCCTATCTGGAATTTGCATTTCACCCTTAACAAAACAAAGAGCCCCAACAATACATTCATCACCAACATTAGCGTCATCCATCACTACAGCATTCATGCCCACCATACTATTTTTTCCAATATTTGCTCCATGTATTATTGCACCATGACCAATGTGTGCATTCTCTTGTAAAACAACATCTTTCCCAGGGAAAATATGAATGATACAGTTGTCCTGCACATTACAACCATCTTTAATAGTAATCTGCCCCCAATCGCCCCTTAAGCTTGCTCCAGGACCGATATATACATCTTTTCCGATAATTACATTTCCAATAATAGTAGCTTCCTTATGCACAAAGGAAGAAGGGTGTATTACTGGTTTATATCCGTTAAATTCGTAAATCATTAATAGTTTTTTAAATTTCTAACAACACCCATCACTTGTACAACATTCACTTGTTTCTATTTCTTGTTTAGGCTGATCAATACCACAAGCTTCTTTTGCTAAACAGTCTGTTAAAGTAGGTTCTAATATATATATATCATCTATTAAATTAACAGAATAAACTCCAATTGTATAATCTTGATATTCCATCTCAACTTCTAAATTATCTAAATCTTCTTTAATTAATGATTCTGCTTTTTTAATTATTGCAGATAATTTATAGCATGATAATCTATGATCATAGTCATCTGAAGTCCATAATTGAAAAGTTATTTTAGAATCTTTTCTCATTACCCCACCACAATCCATAAAATGTTTGGTTTTTATACCCATTTCAGTAATATGAAAATAGGCTGGAATTTTTATTCCATTTTCAATTATAAATGATAATTCATTCCTGTTTTCTAAACTGCTTTTGAATTCTTGTAATGTCATTTTATACTCTTTCAATTATTGTCGCATATCCTTGCCCAACACCAATACACATAGTGACTAAGGCATATCGTTTATTTTGTTTTTTAAGTTCAATAGCAGCAGTTTGCAAAATTCTTGTACCACTTACGCCAAGTGGGTGTCCTAAGGCAATTGCACCTCCATTTGGGTTTATTCTTGGGTCGTTATCTTCAAGTCCCCATTCTCTGATGCAAGCTAATGCTTGAGCGGAAAAAGCTTCATTTAGTTCAATAACATCCATATCTTCCATTGTTAAGCCTGCTCTTTCAAGGGCTTTGTTGGATGCCATAACAGGTCCTATTCCCATAATCCTAGGTTCAACACCTACCACAGCTGAACTTACAATTTTTGCAAGAGGAGTGAGGTTATTTTCTTTTACTCCTTTTTCTGAAGCTAAAAGCATAGCAGCTGCTCCATCATTTAATCCTGAAGCATTTCCTGCAGTAACTGTTCCTCCATCTTTTTTGAAAGCGGTTCTTAATTTTCCTAAAACTTCTAATGAGGTATCTCCCTTTATAAATTCATCATGTTTAAATATAATGGGGTCACTTTTTCTTTGTGGAATTTCAACAGGAATTATTTCCTCTGCTAATCTTCCTGAACATTGTGCTTTTGAAGCTTTTATTTGTGAGTTGTAAGCAAACTGATCTTGGTCCTCCCGTGAGATATTGTATTTCTCTGCTAAATTTTCAGCTGTATTTCCCATTCCATCTACTCCATATAATTCCTTCATTTTTTTATTTACAAAACGCCAACCGAAAGAAGAATCGTGCATTTGAGCATCTCTACCAAAAGGCTTAGAAACTTTTGAAATTACCCAAGGGCCTCTTGTCATATTTTCTACTCCACCTGCAATAAACAAATCTCCATCACCAACTGCTATAGCTCTGTGTGCATGAATTACGGATGACATCCCTGAAGCACATAAACGGTTTACCGTTTCTCCAGGAACTGTGAATGGTAATCCTGCAAGTAGTAAGGACATACGGGCAACATTTCTGTTATCTTCCCCTGCTTGATTCGCGCAACCTAAAATCACATCATCAATTTTACTAGCATCAATTCCTGTTCTTTTCACCAATTCTCTGATTGTAATTGCTCCTAAATCATCAGTTCTTACTTCCTTAAGCGTACCTCCAAAGTTTCCTATTGGAGTTCTTACTGCATCAATTATATAGGTCATAATTTCTTTTTAGTTTGTGGGTTTACCACATTTCTGTTTTAATTTTCTTTCCTCCATCACATTTACGGCTAGTGCTACAAGCAGCCAGTATAAAAGTTAAGCATAATAAGATTAGGATTGTTTTTTTACTCATATTGTTTATTTTCTTAATCGTATTCGTGAATACTTTGTATTTCATAATTTTAATTTTTTGGAAACCACTCTTTTCCTGTACGGAAAACCGTACCTTTAAAATGAGCAACTTCTAGGTTATCTTGGTTAGTAATTGTAATATAATACAAAGCAGTTTTACTACTCTTATTCATCTCTTTACTAGTAGCGGTAAGCACATCACCACTTACTACTTTTTTAGTGTGTGAAATGGAAGTTTCAATAGAAACAGCCTGTATTCCATCCGCATTTGCCGCAAAAGCTAAACAGCTATCTGCTAGTGAGTAAGCAATTCCACCATGTGCAATATTAAAGCCATTGGTCATTTCTTCTCTTACTTTTAGTTGCAATTTGCAAAAACTAGTAGTAATTTCCAAAATTTCAATGCCAAGCCATTGGCTAAAAGCATCTCCACTTATCATTTTATCTACTACTTCTTTTGCTAAATCCATATCTAGTAAAAAGTTTTATTTTCTTTTGCCATTCTCTTTAAAATTGGAGAAGGTCGGTATCTGTCCTCTCCATATTCTGCTTGTAAATCTTCCAGTTGTTTTAGTACATTTTCTAAGCCAATTTCATCCGCCCAAGCGAGTAATCCCTTTGGGTAATTAACTCCTTTTGTCATAGCTAAGTCTATGTCTTCTTTAGTTGCAATATTTAGGAAAAGAGCATCAGCAGCTTCATTTATAAGCATAACCAAAATTCTATTTAAAATTTGTTGTCCTAACTCTTTATCTTCATTTACTTTTGGCGTGTTTTCAGTAGAATAATTGTAATACCCTCTCCCTGATTTTCTACCAAGGTAACCTGCTTCCATCATTCTCTTTTGGGTGAAAGAAGGCTTGTATCTAGGGTCAAAATAAAAGGAAGCAAAAACAGTTTCAGTAACCGTATAGTTGATGTCGTTTCCTATGTAGTCCATAAGTTCGAAAGGCCCCATACGGAACCCTCCAACCTCACGCATTGCCCAATCGATAGTCGCAAAGTTAGCTACTCCTTCTTCATAAATTCGAATCGCTTCCCCATAAAAAGGACGAGCTACTCGATTTACAATAAATCCTGGAGTATCTTTTGCAATAACTGTTACTTTCCCCCAATTATCAATAATTGATTTTGCTTTAATTAAAGTATTTTCTGAAGTTTGTACCGCTGGAATAATTTCGACAAGTGGCATTAGTGGTGCTGGATTGAAAAAATGTATTCCCACAACTCTTTCTGCCTTTTTACAAGCAGAAGCAATAGATGCAATTGAAAGGGAGGAGGTGTTAGATGCAATTATACAATCCTCATCCACCAAACTTTCAATTTTAGTAAAAATCTTTTGTTTGATATCCAAATTTTCAATGATAGCTTCAATAACCAATCCACTACCAGCAACTTGACTTATCTCTTTTGTAAAGTTTATTCTTCCTAGAATTGCTTCATTTTCTTGTTGCGTTATTCTTTCCTTTTCAACTAGCCTGTTAAGTATTTTCTTTAATTTCCTTTCAGCAGTTTCTGTTGCTCCATCAAAAGAATCATAAAGGCAAACTTCATGTCCGTTTGTAGCGGCAATCTGAGCAATTCCTGCTCCCATAGTTCCTGCACCAATTACACTTACTTTCATCATTTATTCTCCTTTAAAGGTTGGTTTTCTTTTTTCTAAAAATGCTTGTACTCCTTCTTTAAAATCAGCTGATTCACCTGCAATAGTTTGGCATTCATCTTCCATTGTTAATTGCTGTTCCAAATTATTGTTGTAGGATGCATTTAGTAATCGCTTTGTAAGACCTAAACCTTTGGTAGGCATTGCGGCAAGTTTACTTACTAGTTTCCAGCTTTCTTTTTCAAAATCTTCAGTTGAATAGGCTTTGTATATCATTCCCATTTCTACTGCATCTTTAGCACAAACAGGTTCGGCAGTCATCATTAAAGCTGCTGCTTTTTGCATTCCTACTAATCTTGGTAAAAAGAAGGTTCCTCCGCTATCAGGAATCAATCCTATTTTACTAAATGCTTGAATAAAGTTTGCATTTTCGGTAGCTACAACAATATCGCAAGCTAAGGCAATACTTGCGCCTGCACCTGCTGCCACACCATTAACGGCTGCTACTACTGGTTTTTCAATAGCGCGTATTTTTCTGATGATAGGGTTGTAGTGCTCCTGTACAATTTGTGTTAGTTTTGGTCCGTTAGGATCAGTTGCTTCCCCAAGGTCTTGCCCAGCACAAAATGCTTTTCCTGTTGCTGTAATTAGGATGGCTCTTACTGCTTTATCTTCTTTGCAATTATCGAGTACGTCTTGTAATTGTAAAGCCATCTCTCTTACAAAGGAGTGGTATTTATCAGGTCGGTTTAAGGTTATTTTCCCTACTCCCTCAATCAATTCGTATTGTATCATGCTTAAATTTAGATTTAAGCCGCTAAAATAAGAAAAATAAGGGGTTTAAGCGAATGTTATATACACTTGAAAAAATCAAAGGGTTCAAGGCAATCAATACACTTAAATAATGATTTACAAGCAGTTGAACCAAATTCACTTATTAAACTAGTGTTTTTGGAATTACATTGAGGACAAATTACGATATTGGAAGGAGGTGCAATTCCGAATTTTCTAAGCTTTTCCTTGGTTCCTTCAGTCATCCAATCGGTAGTCCAAGCAGGAGCATAAACTATTTTTAACTCAAAATTATTGATTCCCTTTTCTATTAAACAGGTTTTTATGTCATCCATGAATGTTTTTACAGCAGGACAACCCGAATAGGTAGGAGTGATGGAAATAGTAAAGGAGTCATTCTCAAATTTTACTTCTCGAATAACTCCTAGTTCTACAACTGAAATTACAGGAATTTCAGGGTCAGGAACAGTATTTAAAAGCTCCCAAATGTATTTTGTGTTACCACTTTGCATCCGGATATGCTCTTTGTAAAAATTGCATTTCAGATAAAATAAATCCTAAGTATTCAGTGTGTAATCCTTTCTTTCCTCCTGTTGCCATATAAGCATCTTCAGGACGTGTTAATTTTGCTTTGGCAAGGGTATTGTTTATCATTTTATCCCATTCTGATTTTAAAGCTGAATTGTCAACTGCAATACCTGATTTTACTAACTCAGTATCTAAATCATCCATCTCAAAAAGTTCGCCTGTGTACATCCAAAGTTCCTCTAAAGCAACTTGTGCTTTAGTATTACTTTCTGCTGTTCCATCTCCTAAACGAACTAACCAATTACTAGAGTGACGCAAGTGATATTTTACTTCTTTTAACGATTTGCTAGCCAATGCTGAAAGCGTTTCATCTTTGCTATTTGCAAGTTGTGTATAAAATAAAAAGTTAAAAACATCATGCAGGAAACTCCTTACGATTGTTGTTCCAAAATTTCCATTTTCTTGTTCCACTAATTGATGATTAAAAAACTCTCTTTCATTTCTAAGAAAAGCCAAATCATCAGCTGATTTTGTGCCGTCTAATTGTGCCGCATAATGATAAAATCCGTTAGCCTGACCAAACATGTCTAATGAGATGTTGGATAATGCAATATCTTCCTCTAAAGTAGGCCCTTTTGAACACCATTCTGACATTCTTTGTCCTAAAATCAGGGAACTATCCGCAATTCGTAAAGTATATGTAAATAAATTACTCATCCTTATATATGTTTTGACCCTTCAGGCATAGTGTAGAAAGTAGGGTGGCGATACATTTTGTCATTTGAGGGGTCAAAAAATGCTTCACTATCTTCTGTTTCTGATGACACAATATATTCTGATTTTACAACCCATATACACGAGCCTTCATTTCTTCTTGTGTACAATTCTCTTGCATTTTCTAATGCCATTACTTTATCTTCTGCATGTACATTTCCTGCATGTTTGTGGGCTAAGCCATTTTTACTCTGTATGAATACTTCCCAAACTGTTGCGTTTTCTTCCATAATATATATTTAATTTGCTACTAATTCTTGTTTTTTAGCGTATGTTTTTGCAGCATCACGCACCCATTTCCCTTGGTCATGTGCTTTTTTATGATGGGCAAGTCTTTGTTTGTTACAAGGTCCGTTTCCGTTAACTACACTCCAGAATTCTTCCCAATCCATTTTTCCAAAATCATAATTTCCTTTTTCTTCATTCCATTTTAAATCTTTATCTGGAATAGTAAGCCCGATAACTTCAGCTTGTCCGACAGTTTTATTGATAAAATCTTGTCGTAAAGCATCATTGGTTTGTCTTTTAATTTTCCATTTCATGGCATTTCCTGTTCTTGGAGAATCAGAATCTTGCGGTCCGAACATCATGATTGATGGCCACCAGAAACGGTTTAAAGCATCTTGTGCCATGGCTTTTTGTTCAGGAGTTCCTTTCGCCATTTCAGCCATTATTTCATAACCTTGCCTTTGGTGAAAGCTTTCTTCTTTACAAATCTTAACCATTCCTCTGGAATAAGGTCCGTAAGAAGTTCTTTGCAATGAAACTTGATTAACAATTGCTGCACCATCCACTAACCATCCTACAGCACCCATATCCGCCCAGCTTAAAGTAGGATAGTTGAATATTGATGAGTATTTTGCTTTTCCATCATGGAGTTGCTGTACGAGTTCTTCACGAGAGATACCTAATGTTTCACAGGCAGAATATAAATACAAACCATGTCCAGCTTCATCCTGTACTTTAGCTAATAATATCATTTTTGCTCTTAGTGAAGGGGCTCTTGTAATCCAGTTTCCTTCAGGCTGCATTCCAATAATTTCGGAATGTGCATGTTGAGAAATCTGGCGAATTAAATGCTTTCTGTAAGCATCCGGCATCCAATCCTTAGGCTCAATCTTCTTCTCTGCATCAATGCGCTCTTGAAATTTAATTTCGTTCATTATTAATATTTAGTTATGCAAATTTATGAATTTATGTTCTCCTATATGTGATATTTGTCACAATATCCTAATCGATATTATCTAAAATGATATTTTTGCAGAAATTTTAAGATTATGAATAAGTTTCACCCTTTAATAATTACAAATATTACTCAGCTTACAGCTGATGCAGTTGCTATTAGTTTTGATGTAAGTGATAACGCTTTATTTCAGTTTGAAGCAGGACAGTACATCACTATAAAAAACGATATAAATGGAGAAGAGGTAAGGAGAGCTTATTCTATTTGTAGTACTAATAAAGAAGGGGTGACTATTGGGGTTAAAAAAGTAGAAAGCGGAAAAATGTCCACTTTTTTAACTGAAAAAATAAAAGTAGGAGATATGTTAGAGGTTATGCCTCCATCAGGTAATTTTGTGATTAAAGGAGATAATAAGCACATAGTAGGGATTTGTGCAGGAAGTGGAGTCACACCAATTCTATCCATGATAAAAACTGAATTAGCAAAAGATAGTGCAGCTAAATTCACGCTTATTTATGGAAATAAAACTAAGGATTCTAGCATGTTTTCTGATGAATTAGCACAATTACAAGCTGATAATAGTGATCGTTTAAAAATACATAATGCGTACTCGCGTGAGGCAGTAGCAGGAGCAATTAATGGGAGGTTGGACAAAAACACTATCCAACAATTATTAAATACATTCCTGCGAATAAAAACTGCTGATGCTTATTTTATTTGTGGTCCTGGTGAGTTAA
This sequence comes from Thalassomonas sp., assembly GCA_047617145.1. Taxonomy (GTDB): domain Bacteria; phylum Bacteroidota; class Bacteroidia; order Flavobacteriales; family BACL11; genus UWMA-0277. Next base: position 12,873 of record JBLGCF010000006.1, read on the forward strand.
TTGACAATGCGAATGAATTATTACTGCTTAACAATATCAATCAAGCAAAAATTAACTTTGAGCGTTTTACTACTGTTGAAAAGGCAAAAGTTGCTGATAATGATTCTGATGAAATTATAGCTAATGTTATGGTATCGGTGGATGGTGAAGATTTTGAATTTACCTTATCCAACAAAGGACAAACAATACTTGATGCTGCAATGGAACAAGGTGCTGATGTGCCTTTCTCTTGTAAAGGTGCTGTATGTTGTACTTGTAAAGCCAAAGTAATGGAAGGTAAAGTTACTATGGATGCCAATTATTCTTTATCAGAAGAAGAAGTTGCTGAAGGTTTTGTTTTGGGCTGCCAGGCACGCCCAGCATCAGCCAATGTTGTGGTTGACTTTGATGAGATGTAATGCTATTGATCGTTTGATAGTAGTTAGGTTTTAGAATGCCAATTGATTTTTGTAACTTTTATAACTTAGTTGCGTTTAGTGAATTATAACAAAAACCTAAACACTATGAAACCTATTTTACTTATTCTATCCATCTTTTCTTCTTTTTCTATTTTTGGTCAAATAGTTACAAAAGAATTCTTTCAAATTCAAACTTCTGAGAAAAATGAAAAAACAATTATTTTTCACAAACAATCTATTGATTTGAATGAAAGTTTTTTAATCACTGCTTTAAATAAATCATCTAATGATTTTACAAGCTGTACTTGGGAGGTTAAATTGAGTATTGGTTGTTTGAAAGAATTGTATCAAGTATTATCTGAAATAAATTTTGATGATAATAGTCAAATTCTGTATAAAAATCTTAGTGTTAAAGTAAAAAAAGGTAGGGTTAGGATTACCTTCTTTAACTCTAGTTGTTTAAATGAACATAGTATTTCTTATTTTCAAAAATCATGTAAGAGAGAACTTTCCTTTCCAATTAAACCTGATCAAATTAATTCCTTTGTTCAGATATTTGATGATAAATTTCTTAATACGATAGCTGTAAAGTAATATTCTGACTACCTAAAACTAAAAATCCCTAGCGATTTTTTATGAATGCTTAACTTTTCAGTCTTGGATCCAAAGCATCACGAGATGCTTCAGCAATCATGTTGTAAATAGTAATGGTAATAAATATTGCCATACCTGGGTAAATAATCAGCCACCAAGCTTCTAAGTTTTGTCTACCTAGGTTTAGTAATGAACCCCAAGTAACAATATCATCAGGCACTCCAATTCCTAAAAAGGAAAGTCCACTTTCAATCAAAATAGCAGAAGCAATCCCAAAGGCAATACTTACAAATACAGGAGCTAAGGCATTAGGTAGTGCGTGCTTGAATATTGTTCTTACAGAAGAAAAACCAAGGGATTCAGCTGCTTGTACAAATTCTAAAGAACGGATACGCAAAAATTCAGCTCTTGTAAAACGAGCGATTCTTGTCCAACCCGTAACTCCTATAATAATCATTACTATCCAAATACTTCTTTCCACAACAGCTGTAATGGTGATAATTAATAATAACCTTGGAATAGAATTTAATAGTTCAATACCTCTGGATACGAAAGTGTCAATTGGTACACTTACCTCTTCTTTTAATTTTCCAAATTGCAAAGGTTTACTAAGCATTCTGAAAAGCATAGTAATTCCAATGACGACTCCAATACTAACAAGCATGGCTAACATTCCATCTCCTATTCCTTCAGAAAAAGCTTGTGATAAAACATATTTTCTTTGTCCGAATCCATAGAAGAACCCCATAAAAATTCCGAATAAAGTAAGCCAATATTTTATCCTTGGCATCTTTAGTTTTGTGTCCCCAAAAAATCCTGCTAATGCTCCTAAAATAATACCGATAAGAGAAGCAATTCCCATAGAAACTAACCCTACCATAAGTGAAATTCTTGTTCCATGAATTAAGCCAGAAGCCAAATCACGACCAATACCATCCGTACCTAGTTTATGCCTGAATTTTGATGGAATGTCAATAATCTCTCCATCAGAATTTTTAAATCTTTGCTCTCCATCAGGAGCTGCATAATCCCTATTATATCTATCCATACTTCCTGGAGAATAAGGGATAGGAGCCCATACTACTGAAGTTAATTTTAATTGTCTCCAATCTGTAATATCGTACTGTAATACGCGTACGAAATCACCTTCAGCATTGTAAATAGAATCCGTCCTTGTATCGCTAGCAAAAGCAGGGTATAGGGTGTTGCCTTCATACTCTGCATAAAGCGGCCTGTCGTTTGCAATATAAGGTGCAAAAAGGGCAATAATTACTAAAACTAATAAGAGGTATAAACTAACCAATGCAATCTTGTTTTTCTTGAACTGAGCCCAAGCATATTTTTTAAATGAAAAATTTTCGTTTGTATTTTGCATAATTCTATTTGTATGAAATTCTTGGATCAACTACTGCATAAAGTAAATCAGCAACCAAGTAACCTACCATTGTTAAAAATCCTGATAAAGTAAATACCGTAATAATCATTGGGTAATCGTAATTCAATATTGCATTGTATACTTCAACTCCCATCCCTGGGATAGAGAAAATTACTTCAATAATAATACTACCACCTATCGCCATAGGGAAGATAGAAGCAAAAACAGTAATTACAGGTAATAATGAATTTCTAAGTGCGTGTTTAAGGATAACTTTTCCTTCTCCTAGTCCCTTAGCACGAGCTGTACGGATATAATCTTGCGAAACGACATCAATCATTCCTACACGCATAATTCTACTTAAGAAAGCAAATGAACCGTAAGTATACGTTATAATCGGTAAAATTAAGAATGGCATTCTGTGTTTTAGCTTCATCCATAAGCTCCAGTCAGGATCAAAAATTGTAGGGTCTTGTATTCCTGAAACTGGGAACCAACTCAAGTTATCAGGATTAGCAAATTGTAGTAACAATAAAGTTGCTACAAAGAAAGAAGGCATAGAATACAGAACGAAAAGTACTAATGACATTCCTTTGTCGGCTACAGAATCCTTTTTATAAGCAGAATAAATTCCAATAGGAATACTAATTAAATAAGCCAAGAAAATTGAGATAAGTGAAAGAGAAAATGAAATTCCAACTTTCTGCCAAATTTTTGATTGTATAGGTTGACTGTCAATATAAGATATTCCAAAATCACCTCTAAGTAATCCTTTTCTGTCTTTTCCGTTACCCACTAACCATAAGTGGTATTGATTTTTACCTCCATACCAGCTAATAGCAGGAATGTAAGTTTTCCATTTAGTGGCATTTGCAAAAATAGTTTCTCTTGCATTAGTTACATTCGATAGGGGAGTTTTCAAATTAACTAAGAAAGAGTTCTTGGCTAGTAAGTTATTCATTTTTTCAAACTTCAATGCCACTATTGTTTTTTCAGAAGTTTCCAATAAACTACCTATTTCAAAACCAAACTGATTGACTGCCTCATTCACTGAGTTTAAGGATAAGGAAGAATCATTCCCCACAATTGCTTTGGCATCTATTTTCTGATGTGCTTTTTGTAAAAATAATAAGCTTGAGTAGTAGTTTGATACTGATTCCCAATTTCCGCTTTGATGTGTAAGTGCTTCTAAGTTTGCCTTGTGGTATTTGTCTTGTACTTTATAAAGCGTATCAGAAGATGCTAAATCAGTAACACTAAGGTAAAATATAGGTAAATCTAGTCCTAGTTTTTTTCTTAGCTCTTGCTTAATCTTTTTTGATGCTCCTGATTGTTGCTCTGCTGACCCTTCACTTCCTGCTGCTTTGGATAGGCGTTCCACAGGATCACCTGGAGCATTAATACTAATCACAAACGATAATAGCGAAATGGCTATCAACATAGGGATAAAGGTTAGAATTCTTTTTAGTGCGTATTTAAACATAGTTGTTAGTTTGTTTTATTGTCCTTCAGTTGGAACTAAATTGTTAGAAGAGAAAGCAGCTTTTAAATCTAAGTTCTGAAGCATGACACCAGGTCGTTCATAGTACATTCCCCTATTGTTAAATCTTTTATGTATTGCAAATTTTCTTTTTGTTGAATACAAGAAAATATAAGGTTGATCCACATATACTTTTGCTTGTAATTTTAAAAGCGCATTTCTGTGCACTTCAGGGTCAAGTGTAAGATTTGCATCCTCAATTAATGCATCACTTTCTGCATCACCAAATCCACAAAAGTTAGAGCCTTTTGACATCCAAGAAGAAGTGTGCCACAATTGCATAGGGTTGGAGTAAGATGCGCTACCTCCCCAGCCACCAAGCATTCCATCAAAATTATGATCCATAGCATTTTTATAAAAAAGTGTAAAGTCCATAGGAGTAGGTTCCGCAACAATTCCTGCTTTATATAAACTTTCTTTCATCATCAAAACAATTTCTTTTGATGTTGGTGAGCTCATATAACTTAGTTTGAAAGAAAATGGAACGCTTTCGCCATTAATCATTTTATCACGGATATTATCACCATCAGTATCTACCCATCCTGCTTCCGTTAGTAGTTCTTTTGCTTTTTCAATATTCAACGGAATTAGTTTTAAGGTATCGTTATAAGTCTTTTTTAAAGGAGAAATTAATGAAGCTTGACGACTTGCCTTTCCATGCATCATTACTTCAATTATTTCATCAATAGGAATAAGATAAGCCATTGCTCTTCTTACTTTTTGGTCAACAAAAAATGGCTTTTGTTTTATTCCATCAGGCTTCATGTTTAATCCCATATAGCTAAAAGCATATCGGTCCATAAATTCTGAATCATAATTAGTATTGAAATAATCTCTTTCCTGGAGTTTCATTAATTTGATAGTTCCAATATTTGTTGTTACATCTATTTCTTGATTTTTAAGGGCTAAATAAGATGATGCATCTTCTTTTATGATTTTAAAGATTATTTTATCAGGATATGCTTTGCTATAAATAGAAGTGTCATTAGCTCCCCACCAATTTTCTTTCTTTTCAATTGTTATGTATTGACTTGCTTCCCATTCAGTAACTTGGTAAGCACCAAGCCCAACTAGCCTTTCTGGCTGGTAACTATTATCTGCATTATTGTAGTCATTAAACCATTGTTGTAATGCTTCCGTTTCAATAAAATTTTCTGATAATAAATCAGCAAAAGTTACATTGTCAAGTACTCCTTTAGCGTCCCATACACTTTTTTGAGACATATATAATTCTGAAAAAATAAATTTATTATCCCAATGTATATTTTGAGCGAGCATGGTAAATTTCATTGGGTTGTTTGGGTCAAGTACAATTGACTTTATAACAGAAGTATAGTTACTTCTAATTTGTGCATTATTCGTTAAAGGACAAAGCATTAATTTTACTGAGAAAGCTACATCTTCTGCAGTAAGCTCAGTACCATCATCCCATAAAACACCATTTTTAATTTCGTATTCAAATGATAAGTTGTCTTCAGAAGCAATCGGCATGCTCTTTACTAAAGTAGGAATATAATCTAAGCTTTCGATATCTAGCTTAATTAATGTTTTTTGTGTGTATTGAAACACATAAGTTCTCATTGCGGAATTGTCATTGAAAGGGTGCAATCCATCAGGTTGTGAAGTTATATGTGCAATTACTGTATTTTGTGATAGGTCTCTTTCCTGTACGCAAGAGGTTAATATTGCTGATATAAAGAGGGTTATAAATAGTTTTTTAATCATAATCTAATTTAAAGGTCTGCAAATATAACATTTGGTAAAAATAATAGAAGAAATAGGGCTTAAAATATTCCTTAAATAATTACTGAATAATATTTGCTAGAAATATAGATTAGTATACATTTGCAATCCGAAAAAAAATAGTTCAATTTAGTTGTTTTGGAAAATATTGGAGAGGTGCCAGAGTGGCCGATCGGGGCTCCCTGCTAAGGAGTTGTGCCTTTACGGGTACCGGGGGTTCGAATCCCTTCCTCTCCGCAAAATAAAAAGTTAATCTTTTTATTTGTGATTGTAAAAAAAGTTTACTTTTGCAGTCCAAATTTTCGGGGTATAGCGTAGCCCGGTTATCGCGCCTGCTTTGGGAGCAGGAGGTCGCAGGTTCGAATCCTGCTACCCCGACTTTTTTATCCCTAATTATTAAAAGAATTGCAATAGCAGTTCTTTTTTTATTTACCTGAATTTCAATTAGTTAAATCCAAAACTATATCAAATTGATATAAATTTTCTATATCTAAAAATACACTTTTCTGGTGATTATTTTCTAAAATAATTATGCCATATTGCTGTATTTTTGTTGTTATTCTACTTCTTAGTAATGTGCAGTTTTACCAAGTTATTTACTTTAAAATTTCCATGTTTTTTGCTTTCATCTCCAAGTTAAAAGTGTATGTTTTTGATTTATAGGTATTTATCATTATTTTTAAAGATAATGACTATTTAGTATAGTTGTAAAAAAATAGAATTAGTATTTTCTTTTACTTCCAACTAAACGAATTAGCTAATACTAAAATAATTATTCCTTGCAGTGCAACCAAAAAATAATGCAGGATATTAATTTGTATTTTAGCATCAGTAAGTTCAAAGCCATATTCCAGTGCTTTGTAAAACAAAAAGGAAAAGCCTAATCCAAGCAAATAGCCCAATTGTTTATTGACATCAATTTTACCTAATAATTCTTTATCCTTTGCAACTAGCGTTTCGGCCCTAACCAAATAACCACCAAAAATAAAAGTAAACTGATATCCCATATAAACTAGTAAGGCAGAAGTAACGGTATATTGCAAGGCCATAAATACTAATAAAGTCATTAGCATTATTATTTCTACTCCCATTGAGATTTGGAAAAACTTACGGATGTTTAGTAATCTATCGTAAAATTTTGCAATAACTAGCATTGCAGCAGCCAATACAATTCCTCCCAAGGAATAAATAGAAGGATCAGTTAGTGGTTGGTAAATTGTAAATAATATCCCTACTGATAATCCTGTAAAAGATGAATTTAGTAACTTGTACCAAAGAAAATAGTTTTCTTTTAACCTCACCTTGAGTGACTATTAATAATAAGTTAATCTTCTAACTTTAGCAATTTGCTTTGCTAAACGAATAACTTGTTTTGTGTACCCAAACTCATTATCGTACCATACATATAGCACTACATCTTCACCATCAGCAGTAGCAATAGTTGCTTGGCTATCATATACCGAGCAGCAAGTGTTACCGATAATATCAGTAGAAACCAATTCAGGATCTACTTGGTAGTTAATTTGATTTACTAAGTTTCCGTTAAGGGCAGCTTCTCTTATCGTGTTGTTTATTTCATCAACTGAAGTTGCTTTGTTTAGGTTTAACTTAAGAATAGCTAAGGATACATTTGCAGTAGGTACTCTTACTGCATTTGCTGAAAGTTTTCCTGCTAATGATGGAATTACTTTTGTTACTGCATTGCCTGCACCAGTTGAAGTGATTACCATATTAATGGCTGCTGACCTTCCTCTTCTTGGTTTGTTGTGCATGTTATCCAAGAGGTTTTGGTCATTGGTGTAAGAGTGTACCGTTTCTAGGTGCCCTTTGTTTACCCCAAATTTATTTTCAACTATATGTAAGATAGGAGCAATACAGTTTGTTGTACAAGATGCAGCTGAGAAAATATCAGTGTTATCTACATCAATTTCTTTTGAGTTGATTCCGTAAACAATATTAGGAATTCCTTTTCCTGGAGCTGTTAATAATACTTTGTTTACTCCTTTGGATTGTAAATGGCGAGATAAAGATTCTTTATCCGTAAAAGCACCAGTATTATCAATCAATAAAGCATTGTCAATTCCGTGTATAGTATAGTCAATATCCTCAGGGTTACCTCCGTCAATAAATTTGATTACTTGTCCGTTTACCACAATTGCTTGGTTGGCTAAATCTACATCAACTACTCCTCTGAATGATCCATGTACGGAATCGTTTCTAAGCAATGCTGCTCTTTTAACAATCTGAGCATCTGTTAATCTTCTTACAACAATTGCTTTCAATCTTAACTGTTGTCCTTTTCCTGCTTGTTTTATAAGTTCTCTTGCTGCTAATCTTCCAATTCTTCCGAACCCATAAAGAATAACATCTTTAGGTTCAACATCATTATTGTGAGCGCCAATAATATGGCTTAATTTATCTGATAAAAAAGCATTTATATCAGTAGCTCCACTTTCTAAGTATTCAGCCGATAATAAACCAATATCCAATTTTGAAGGGGCTAAATCTAAGTTTAACATTTCGTTAGCAAGTGCAGCAGCAGTTTCAATATTTACAGTTCTGTTTACTACAGTATTAGCATATGACACATAGTTCATTAATTCTGAAACACCAATTTCTAGTAGGTGGTTTCTAAAGAGTATTAATTCAATTCCTTTGTCATACATCAAAGTACCTACAGAATTCAATAGATTTACTGCTGATTTTTCTTTGTTTACCCAATTATTCAATTGCGTTTCATAAGATGCTGACATGCGTTTTGTTTTTTGGTTATAAAATTGCTGCAAAAATAGTTTTTTATAAATAAATGAGGCTAAAGGAAATGCTAAAATTAACCTGCAAGAAAATGTTAAGGTTTCTAGTCTACCCACCAATATTTAAAAACTAAGAACTAATAACTAATAACCAACAACTATTTTCTACTTTTACCACATGATTATAGAATTTTACAAGTACCAAGGAACAGGTAATGATTTCATCTTAATTGATGATAGGGAGAATGAATTTGATAAAAACGATAGCGGACTTATTTCTGCACTTTGTGAAAGAAGAATGGGGATAGGGGCTGATGGATTAATCCTATTACGTGAACATGCAACCCTTGATTTTGAAATGATTTATTTTAATTCTGATGGAAAGCAATCTAGTATGTGTGGGAACGGTGGAAGATGTATAATTTCCTTTGCTGAGATGCTAGAAATGATTAAAGATGAAACTACTTTTATGGCTATTGATGGAGAACATAAAGGACGAATAATGGAGGATGGAATTTATTTGCAGATGCAAGATGTAAAAGAAATAGAAGGAGTGGGTGATGGACTAGTGTTAGATACAGGGTCACCTCATTATATCGAAATGGTGGATGAATTGGAATACCTTAATGTAAATAAAGAAGGAAGGAAAATAAGAAATTCAGCCCCTTTTAAAAAGGAAGGGATAAATGTAAATTTTGTTTTGGATGCTGCACAGTTGCAAGTGCGTACTTATGAAAGAGGAGTTGAGGCAGAAACCCTAAGTTGTGGTACAGGTGTTGTAGCTACTGCAATTGCAATGCACTATGCCAATTGTATTGAAGAAACTCTAATTGATGTAAAAACTAAAGGAGGGGAGTTAAGTGTTAGCTTTGAGGAGTTTAATGGAGGTTATCGTAATATCTGGGTAAGTGGAGAGGCAAGTATGGTATATGCTGGCGAATTTGAATGTTAAAAGAAAAGAAAATAGCGCTCCGCACTTTAGAAGCTACTGATTTAGATTTTTTGTTTGGACTGGAAAATGACCGAACTTTATGGGAGGTAAGTGGTACTACTGAGCCATTTTCATTAGTACAATTAACAAATTATATACAGCATGCCAAGGAAGATATAGCTATTGCTGAGCAGTTTCGTTTTGTAATTGATTGGCAAGGAACAGCAATTGGTTGTATTGATTTGTACGAATATAACTTTAGAAAACAAAATGCAGGAGTAGGAATTGTTATTTTGGAAAAATACAGAAGAAAAGGTTTTGCCAAACAATCCTTAAAGGCATTGATAACTCATTCTTGGGAAACATTAAATTTAAAACAATTGCATACAGGGATTTTTTTGGATAATAAAGCAAGTTTGGCTTTGTTTAAAGCTGTTGGTTTCAAAAAAGTAAGTAAAAATAATTATATACTGAATAGATGAGAAAGCTTGTTGTTTTCTTTCTGTCAATCCTATTGTTTGCTTGCC
>JBLGCF010000007.1:0-19990 GCA_047617145.1 Thalassomonas sp.
CCTTTAGTATATTCACTAGATATATTAGGTAATAAAATAGTAGAAACACCAGCAGCAATTGCTTCATTAACGGCATTAGTTCGATCTTGTTCAAACTGGCTACTATATAAATGGCTATGGGTATCAATAAATTGCATGGCTGCAAAACTAGGATAAATTTCTTAGTTTTACCCTGTGGAAGAAACACTTAAAATATTAGTTGTCCGATTTTCGTCAATTGGCGATATTGTACTCACCACTCCTGTGGTTCGGATGCTTAAAAAACAACTGAATGCTCAGGTGCATTACCTTACCAAATCAAGCTATGTTTCGTTGCTTAAAAACAATCCTTATATCGATTCAGTGTATCAAATTGAAAACTCAATTAATGAGGTAATTGCTGATTTGAAAAAGGAAAACTATGATTATGTAATTGATTTGCATAATAATTTGCGCACACAGCTCCTGAAAATTAGGTTGGGCGTTCCTGCAAAGAGTTTCAATAAACTGAATATGGAAAAATTTATGCTGACTACCTTTAAAATGGATACTATGCCAAAGGTTCATATTGTGGATAGGTATCTTGAAACGGTTAAGCATTTAGGAATTAAAAATGATAATAAAGGGTTGGATTTTTTCCTTTCCGCTACTGATAAAGTGGATGTTAGTATTTTTCCTTTGGACTATATTGTTTTTGTTATTGGAGGACAGCATGCGACTAAGATGCTGCCCAATGAAAAGATTATTTCTATTATCAATAAGGTAAATAAACCTGTATTGTTAGTGGGTGGCCCTGAAGATTTTGAAAGGGGAGAACAGATTGTTGTCAGTACAAATAACACCCTAAATACTTGTGGGAAGTATTCTGTTTTGCAGTCGGCTTCTTTGGTTCAGCAAGCTAAAATGGTTATTACGCACGATACAGGAATGATGCACATTGCAGCTGCTTTTGGTAAAAAGATTTATTCTATTTGGGGAAATACAATTCCTGAATTTGGTATGTATCCTTACCTAGAAAATGAGGATTCCAAAAGGATTGAAGTACAAGGTTTAAGTTGTAGGCCTTGTTCCAAAATTGGATATGCGAAATGCCCAAAAGGACACTTTAAATGCATGCAAGAAATTGATGAAAATTTATTTTTAAACGAATAATGCTTTTAGTTCTGTAGCGTCTTCTGCTTTCATTTTCCCTGCTAAGATTAAAGAAAGTTGTCTTCTTCTTAGGGCGGCAACAAATCTTTCTTCTTCTATTTTTGTTTCTGGTTCTACTCTAGGAACTTTAGCGGGTTTACCCATATTGTCCACTGCAACAAAAGTATAAATTGCTTCATTACATTTTGTTCTGCTTCCCGATTGCATGTCTTCTGTCCAAACATCAATTATTATTTCCATTGAGGAGGAAAATGCTCTGGAAATATTTGCTTCTAAAGTAACGATACTTGCTTTCGGAATTGGGTGGCCAAAGGATACATTGTTTACAGCAGCCGTAACACAGGTTCTGCCACAGTGTCTTTGTGCACAAACAGCAGCCACTATATCCATCCAATGTAGGAGTCTTCCTCCCATCAAATTGTTTAAGTTATTTGTATCGTTAGGAAGTACAATTTCTGTCTGTACTGTTCTGGAATCTTTAGGATTTTTGTTCATTTTTTATAAAGAAAGTAACCAAGCAGCTGAATTTTCTTGTTTTATTTGGTTTAATGCTACAAGTGCATCTGCTTTGTTAGTAAAAGAATCATAGCTTACGCGCAATAAATTTCCTCCAGGAACAATTTCAGTATTGTAGTCCCAACGCTTTAATTTTGCAATCATTTTATTCGCATTTCTTTGTTCAGCAAATGCTCCAGCAATAATATAATAGGTTTTTTCAGGAATAATTACTGGCGCAATTTCTTCTTCAATAATTTCAACTATTGGTGTTGCTTCAGCTTCAATTTTTACGGCAGGAATTATTTCAGTAACTGGTTCCACAATAGCAGTTGTTTCAAACGGATTTAAGCTCGCCATTTGCGTGTAAACAGTATTGATTTTATCTTGTTGAGTAATGCTAATATAAGAAAGGGCAACCAAAGGAATAATTACTGCAGCAGCTCTTAAAAATGCTCTTGGGTTATTGCTTTGTGTGCGAATAGTTTTTATTGTAGCAGCTACTTTTTCTTCAACAATAGTTTCTCTTACAACAGTTTTATTGTGAGTTGCTTTCATTCCAAAAGCATCTAAACTATAATTGTTTGCGCTATCTTGTAAAAAGATAACATTTCCTTCTCTTCCTGAAGTAAATAAACCAATTTTATCTATGCGTAAAACTTTTGAATTCGTTAATTTATCTGCAATTTTAGTAGCGTAATTTTCTACTTCAGTTTTTGCTTGTTCTTGTGTAATCCCTTCTTGATTAGAAATATGAGTAATCAATAAACCATCATTCGTTTTTAAGTTAGTGTTAAAAAGAATTTGCTTGGATGGAGGGCTTAATACTCCTGTTGTCTTATTTAGCTTAGCGGATTGGGGGTTACCTATAAACCCTCCAAAGTTAGGAAGGATTACACAATCATGTAAAAATAAGAGTTCCGAAATATAATGTTCAACCGTTTTATTCATAGGAACAAAACTAAGGAATTTATCCCATTTGGGCTTTAATTTTTACAATATCCTCAGGGGTGTCTACTGATATGCTCTCATGAGTAGTAATTCCTACTTTTATTAAATAGTTATTGTCCAACCATCTGAGTTGTTCTAAGCGTTCCGTTATTTCGTTTTCAGAAGGAGGTAATTTGCAAATTTCAGTTAGTGTTTTGGTGGGGTATCCATATATTCCTATGTGCTTGAAATATTCTTTTTCAACCACAGGGTTGGAGATTATTCTGCAAAATTTACTTGCAATTCCATTCTCGTCAAAAATAGCTTTTGGACTATTGATATCCATCAGTATTTTTGGGTTTTCTATTTTTTTTGCTAAAGTTGCAATACTCACTTTTTCAGAATTGAATAAAGAAGCTACTTGGTCAATTTGCTCAGGATTTATATAAGGTTCATCTCCTTGAATATTAATGGCAACATCATATTTTTCTTCTAAAGATTGTATTACTTCATTGCACCTATCTGTCCCTGAAGGATGAGAATTTGAAGTCATAATTACTTTACCCCCAAAACCTAAAACATGATTAAAAATTAGCTCGTCATCTGTAGCGACTATAACCATAGAAAGAGAAGATGCTTTTTTACATTGCTCGTACACCCTTTGAATCATACTTTTCCCTAAAATATCAGCTAATGGTTTACCTGGGAATCGGCTTGACGCATAGCGAGCAGGAATAATCCCAATTATCTTCATTAAATTTTTAGCGCTAGTTGCATAGCAAAAGTTCTTGGTGGCATCATGTTGGCTGGTCGGCTCATATATTCTGTGTTTAACAGATTATTTACAATAAAACCTAATCGTGCTGTTTTAGTCATTTGATATCCAGCTCGTAAATCAATAATAAGGTCGCCATTTTTAAATTTTTCTCTTGCAGCATTAATGCCTGGGATCATACCTTCATAGTTATCATGAGTTGGAATTCCTCCGTCATCTGCTCCATTTAATGCTGGATCATCTCTTAAAGGATTGTCCTCATAATTTCCATTAATCAAAACTGATGTAAAGATTTTATCTATATTTTGCATAAAATCATTGTATCTAAAGCTGGATCCTAGTGATAGTTTTTTATATATTATTTCCGCATCAAATTTTGCAATATGTTTATATCTATATTTTAATACTCTTGAGTCCGAACTGCTATTTTGATATGTTGCTCCTGTACCGGTGATGTCTGTAGCATATACACTTTCTAAATCAAGAGAGATAGGGCTCATATATGTGTAGCCGGCGAGAATATTAATTGAAACATCTCGAGTGATTTTCCCTTGCCCAGTCAGGCTAAGCTCTATCCCACTGATTTGAGTTTCCCCAACATTTACAGACTTAAATCCAGGCCCCTTTTGACCCCACATACCAAAGGTAAATTCCATCATATCATCATACTGCATTAAAAATCCAGCAACATCAATATACCCCATCCATTTCCCTATTTTTACTCCTTGTTTAATTCCAATTTCACTACTCCATCCACTTTCAGGTTTAAGATCAGAATTTGGATATATTTCAAGCCCATTTTGATTAGTAGAAATAAATAATTCAGCCATAGAAGGGAATCTAAACCCTTGTCCCCATGATGTTCTTATATAAGTTGCTTCAGCTAATTGATAATTTAATCCTGTTCTGAATACTGGTTGGCCAGCTGTAATCTTATTAATAGAATCGCCACCAATAAAGTATTTATCATCAGAGTGTAATCTAAAGCTTTCGTACCTTGCCCCCAATGAGATGTTTATTCGGCTCCATTTTTTATCTAGCTGTGTGTACAAGGAATGGTTTGTTCTGTAGTTTTTCCCATTAAATAAATCCGAACTGGCATATACTCTCTCATTAGTCGTTCCGCTAGTGATTCGTAAATGATATTTTTCTATATTTTTCTGCCATTGATAGTCAGAATAATAAGTTTCAGATTGATTATCCTGACCATTATCAATCCCCTTAGTGCTATTATCATTAATTACCTTTAAATATCGCGTTCGTAATGAATGTCTGTTATTGCCACTTATATATGTTATAGAAGGATCAATATTATAGGTATCCCCACTTGTTGTTGTAACGGCACTATCTAATGGCACATAAGCTTGATCTAGTCCACTCCATATGATTGCCGACCCAGTTGATTGAAATAAGAAATTTGCATTTACACCACAGGAAAGTCCCTCAATTTTTTTACTTTTATATGTAGAGTTTATATTGAATCTTTTCCTATCAGTTACCTCACCCATTCTATAACCATCATCCTTAAAAATATTCCCTCCCATTGATAAATCCCAACCATTGACTTTATTTGAAAATAAAAATTCATATCCTTTATAAGCCCTTCTTTTCTCTCCATTCCAGTTTAATGCTTCTCTTTTAGGAAAATCATAGACCCCACTATGCATGTTAACTTTTAGAAATCCTTTTTTATTTGGATCTTTATCAATGTCTTTTTGGCTAGGAAAAGCAGTACGAACATTAATTACTCCATTTAGTGCAGAAGAGCCATAAAGTGCAGAAGATGCTCCTTTTATTACTTCTATTTGATTAATGTTTTCTGTTGCGATTAAACTCCACAATGCTTGTCCTGCATCTCCAGAAATTAAAGGCATATCATCCACCATTACTAATACTCTAGTTCCGGCACCATAGCTCCAGCCGCTCCCTCCTCTAATATTGGCTTGTCCATCCGTAATATTAACCCCAGGAATTTGATCCATAGCTGTTTCTATCTGCGTTGTATTTTTGTTTTCAATAAGTGATGGCTTTATTACTTCCATGGAAACCGTAATTTCTTCAATTTTTTGCTCAAATCTACCGGCAGAAATTACTACTGTACCTAACTGTTCGGAGGAACTTTCTAAAGCAATATTGATGGTTTTATTTTCTCCATTTTCTATTGTAATCTCTTTAACGACATCCTCATATCCAATGTATTTGAAGGTAATTTTTTGGGTTCCTTCTTCAGTTTTCAGCATGTATTTTCCAAATACATCAGTTGCAGTTCCTCCACCATTTTCAAGAATGATGTTTGCACCAATAAGCACTTCATTATTATTCGCATCAGTAATTACTCCGCTTATTGTTTGACTATAGATTGTTAAATTACAAAGGGTAATAACAATTAGGGTAAAGATTTTTCTCATATATTTACGGAATGGTTTTTAATATGACAAATATAGAAAATTGAACGAATTGAATGAGGATGAAAAGAAATATCAAATTGCACTATCGTTAATAGAGGGTGTTGGTGATGTGATTGGTAAAAAATTATTGGTATTTACGGGCTCTGCAAAAGCAGTGTTTTTTGCTAAACGCAAGGATTTAGAGAAAATAGATGGTATTGGACAGGTATTGATAAAAGCTATTTTGTCGGCTGATGTTTTAGCAAGAGCAGAACAAGAATTAAAATGGATGGAAAAGGAAGGAGTCAATCATTTATTTTATGGAGATAAAAAATATCCCAATAGGCTAAAACAATGTGAAGATGCACCACTTAATCTGTTTTATAAAGGAGATATTGATTGGAATAACGAAAAGTTTATATGTATAGTAGGGACTCGCAAGGCATCTAATTTTGGGAGGCAGTTTACGAATGATTTGGTAAAGGAGTTGGTGCCTTATAATCCTATTATTGTTAGTGGTTTGGCACATGGTATTGATGTTGCGGCACATAAAGCAGCTTTACAATACGGCTTACAAACGATAGCTGTTTTTGCCCATGGTTTAGATAGGGTTTATCCTGCAGCACATGCTAACCTTGCTAAAACAATTGCAGCTAATGGATGTTTACTTTCTGATTATCTAAGAGGAACCATACCTTTGCCACAAAATTTTGCCTCACGAAATAGAATTGTGGCTGGGCTTTCGGATGCGACTATAGTTATTGAAAGTGCAGCAAAAGGAGGGTCGCTTATCACTGCTGACATTGCAAATTCTTATAATAGAGAGGTTTTTGCTGTACCTGGAAAACCAATTGAAAAGAATGCAAAAGGATGTAATTACTTAATTAAATCACAACAAGCTATTTTGTTGGAATCAGCAGCTGATATTGTGAAGGGATTAAATTGGGATGTTAATGACTTGGCAGTTCAGCAAAGCATATTTGTTGACTTAACGGATGATGAGCAGAAAATAATTGCAGTGTTGTCAGATGATGAAATGCATATTGATGTGCTGGTTCAGACTTTAAATTGGGGGTTTTCAAAGGTAGCAAGTGTACTTTTACAAGCTGAATTTAAAGGGGTAATTGTTTCTCTTCCCGGAAAAATCTATAAGAAGAGTAGGTAATTTTTCGGCACTTTATCAAAATACTATACATTTGCCAAAATTTTTAACTCAAATAAATAACTAAAACGAAATTTAAAATGGGACAAAAAATCCATGACTTTATGAGTGAAGTAGCCGCAAAAAATGCTGGTGAAACTGAATTCTTACAGGCAGTTGAGGAAGTAGCAGAAGCTATTATTCCTTTTATGGAAGAAAATTCGAAATACAATAACAAAATGTTATTGGAAAGAATGGTAGAGCCTGAGCGTGTGCTTATGTTCAGAGTGCCATGGTTGGATGATAACGGAAAGACACAAGTAAACAGAGGATACAGAGTAGAATTTAATTCTGCAATTGGTCCTTATAAAGGGGGATTACGTTTTCACCCTTCTGTAAACTTATCTATCCTTAAGTTTTTAGGATTTGAGCAAGTATTCAAAAACTCTTTAACAACATTGCCTATGGGTGGTGGTAAGGGTGGTTCTGATTTTAATCCTAAAGGAAAATCGGACAATGAAGTAATGAAGTTTTGTCAATCCTTTATGACTGAATTATGTCGTCATATTGGCCCTAATACGGATGTTCCTGCTGGGGATATTGGTGTTGGTGGTAGAGAAATTGGCTTTATGTTCGGACAATACAAAAGAATAAGAAACGAATTTACAGGTGTACTTACTGGTAAAGGAATGTCTTGGGGTGGTTCTTTAATTCGCCCAGAGGCAACAGGATACGGAAATGTATATTTTGCACAAAATATGTTAGTAGTAAAAGGAGATTCTTTTGCTGGGAAAACGGTTGCAATTTCTGGTGCTGGAAATGTTGCGCAATATGCTTGCCAAAAAGCTACAGAACTTGGTGCTAAAGTGGTGACGCTTTCTGATTCTTCAGGGTATATTTATGATGCTAACGGAATTGATGCTGAGAAATTAGCATTTGTAATGGAGCTTAAAAATGTAAGAAGAGGAAGAATTAAGGAATATGCTGATAAATTTGGTTGCGAGTTCCATGCAGGAAGACCATGGTCAGTAAATTGTGATATTGCTTTGCCTTGTGCAACACAAAATGAGTTGAATGATACAGAAGCTAAAACATTAGTAGCTAACGGATGTATGTTAGTATCTGAGGGAGCTAATATGCCAACAACTCCTGAAGCAGTTGAAGTGTTCCAAAATGCAAAAATCTTATTTGCTCCTGGTAAAGCATCTAATGCTGGAGGGGTAGCTACTTCAGGTTTAGAGATGAGTCAGAATTCATTGAGAATAAACTGGACTAGAGAAGAGGTAGATACTAAGTTGAAGCAAATTATGCAAGACATTCATGCTTCATGTATCGAATATGGTACTGAGGGTGATTATGTTGATTATGTAAAAGGAGCTAATATTGCAGGATTTGTGAAAGTAGCTGACGCTATGTTGGATCAAGGAGTAGTGTAGTTTATAGTATATAGTATATTTAGAAAGGAGGCTTTTGCCTCCTTTTTTTATTTGTGTACTTTTGCCCTCCCAAAAAATAAAATTATGTTAGGAAAATTCCAAAAGCAGTTACAAGATGAATTGGCAAATATTCAAGAGGCTGGTTTGTATAAAAAAGAAAGAATAATTACCAATCCTCAAGGAGCAAGCATTCGTGTAAGCACGGGTGAAGAAGTACTGAATTTTTGTGCAAACAATTATTTAGGATTATCTTCTCATCCTGATGTAATTCAAGCAGCCAAGGATGCTTTGGACACGCATGGTTATGGGATGTCATCTGTTCGTTTTATTTGTGGTACACAAGATATACATAAAAATTTAGAAAGAAAGATTTCTGAATTTTTAGGGATGGAAGACACTATATTGTATGCGGCAGCTTTTGATGCTAATGGAGGGCTTTTTGAGCCTTTGTTTGGTAAGGAAGATGCTATTATTTCTGATTCTTTAAATCATGCTTCCATTATTGATGGGGTTCGCCTATGTAAAGCTGCTCGTTATCGTTATGCCAATAATGATATGGCTGATTTGGAAGCACAATTAATAAAAGCACAAGACCAAAGAAATAGAATAATCGTTACGGATGGTGTATTTTCTATGGATGGCTATTTAGCTCAATTGGATAAAATATGTGATTTGGCCGAAAAATATGATGCTTTAGTAATGGTGGATGATTCTCATTCTACAGGTTTTGTAGGTAAAACAGGAAGAGGAACACACGAACATTGTGGTGTTATGGGTAGGGTTGATATTATTACTTCTACTTTAGGAAAGGCTTTGGGAGGTGCAATGGGAGGTTTTACTTCAGGTAAAAAAGAAATTGTAGATATGTTGCGTCAAAGATCTCGTCCGTATTTATTTTCTAATTCATTAGCACCATCCATTGTTGGGGCGGCTACTAAAGTGATTGATTTGCTATCAAACAATACAGCATTAAGAGATACTTTGGAAGAAAATACAAGTTATTTTAGAGCAAAAATGACTGAAGCAGGTTTTGATATAAAGGAAGGAGTGCATGCAATTGTTCCTGTCATGTTGTATGATGCTAAGCTTTCGCAAATAATGTCAGACAAATTATTGGCTGAAGGAATTTATGTGATTGGTTTTTTCTTTCCTGTTGTGCCGAAAGAACAAGCAAGAATTAGAGTGCAGATTTCAGCAGCACATAGCCGTGAAAACTTGGATAAAGCCATAGCTGCTTTCACCAAGATTGGCAAGGAATTAGGCGTTATATAAAGGTTATAAACAATATTAGTTAATAATATTTTGCAGAATAGTAAAAAAGTGTAATTTTGCAGCCCTTTTACAAAGGACTAAAACATATATATATAGTGGATACATTAAGTTACAAAACATTATCAGCAAATAAAGAGACAGCAAACAAAGTATGGTTTGTTGTTGATGCTGAAGGAGAAATTCTTGGAAGAATGGCATCAAAAGTTGCCAAAGTTTTAAGAGGAAAATACAAAACAAATTTTACACCTCATGCTGATTGTGGCGATTACGTTATCATCATCAATGCAGGTAAAATTGTAATGACAGGAAACAAAATGGAAGATAGAAGAATCTTTTCTCACACAGGATATCCTGGTGGGCAAAAAAGAATCTCTCCTGCTGCCATGTTAGCTAAAAACGAGACTTCTGTTGTGAAACATGCAATTAGAGGGATGTTACCTAAGACTAAATTAGGAACAGCTATCTTGAAAAACTGTTATATATATGCGGGTACTGAGCACGATCAAGAAGCTCAAAAACCATCAAATCTTAACTTAAACGACTTAAAATAATAATGGAGACAATTCACACAATTGGTAGAAGAAAAGCATCTGTTGCAAGAATCTACATGTCAGAAGGAAAAGGAAACATTACTGTAAACGGTAAAGACTTTAAAGAATACTTTCCTGTTGATACTATGCAGTTTAAGTTAGAACAACCATTCAATATTACTGATGTTGCGGGAAAGTTTGATGTAAAAGTAAATGTAAATGGTGGTGGCACTACAGGTCAAGCTGAAGCTATCCGTTTAGCGATTTCAAGAGCATTATGCGAATTGGATCCTGAAAACAGAATTACATTAAAGCCAGAAGGAATGCTTACAAGAGATTCAAGAGTTGTAGAGCGTAAAAAACCTGGACAGAAAAAAGCAAGGAAGAAATTCCAGTGGGTTAAAAGATAGAACCACACAATTTATTAATAAATGTTTAGCATCTAAACTGCTGGGACAAGTGAATAACTTCTACCGAGCAGTTGCTTAACGAAAAAAAGAAAGTAAACATGAGAACAAATTTCAAAGAATTATTAGACGCAGGTGTACATTTCGGACACCAAAAGAAAAAGTACAACCCAGCAATGGCTCCTTATGTATTTATGGAGAAAAATGGGATTCATATCATTGATTTGAATAAAACTGTAGCAATGGTGGAAGATGCTGCTGCTGCAATGAAACAAATTGCAAAATCAGGAAAAAAGATTTTATTTGTTGCTACAAAAAAACAAGCTAAAGGTGTAGTTGCTGAAACTGCTGAAGCTTTAAATATGCCTTTTATTACTGAAAGATGGCCTGGTGGATTGTTAACCAACTTTGCTACTATCCGTAAGTCTATCAAAAAAATGCAAACAATTGATAAAATGAAAGAGAATGGTACATTCGATTCATTATCAAAAAGAGAAAGATTGCAAATTGACAGACAAAGAGCTAAATTAGACTTAAACTTAGGTTCTATTGTAAAAATGACAAGAATGCCTGAGGCTATTTTTATTGTTGATACAAACAAAGAACACATTGCATTGGCTGAAGCAAATAAATTAGCTATCCGTTCATTCGCTATGAATGATACAAACACTAATCCTTCACATGTTAGTTTCCCTATTCCTTCTAATGATGATGCTTCAAAATCAATTGAGTGTATTTTAGCTATTGTGAGTAAAGCAATTGCTGAAGGATTAGAAGAAAGAAATGCTGATCAAGATAAAAAAGCAGATGAGAAGAAGGAAAAAGCTAAGCAAATAGCTGAGAAAGCAGCTGAAAAAACAGTTGAAAAAACAGTTGAAAAAACAGTTGAGAAGCAAGATAAAGCTAACCAAGAAGAAAAATAATATTAATTTTTTTAGAAAAGAAAAATGGGAGCAATTAAAGCGGCTGATGTAGCCAAATTAAGAAAGCAAACAGGTGCAGGAATGATGGATTGTAAAAATGCATTAGTAGAAGCTAATGGTGATTTTGATGCTGCAATTACTGTATTAAGAAAAAAAGGACAAAAAGTAGCTGCAAAGCGTGCTGATAGAGAAGCAAGTGAAGGAATTGCTATTACTAAAATGAATGCTGATAATACAGCAGGAGTTGCTATCGTTTTAGCTTGTGAAACTGATTTTGTTGCAATTAACGATTCATTCAAAACTTTGGCAAGTGATTTTGCTGATATCGCTTTAAACCATGCTGATAAAGATGCATTTTTAGCTGCTGATTTTGGCGGAATGACTGTTGCTGATAAATTAACAGAACAAACTGGTGTAATTGGTGAAAAACTTGAAATTTCAGGATTTGAAAGAGTTGAAGCTGCCTTTGTTGGTACTTATACTCATGGTTCTAAAATCTCTGTCTTAATTGGTTTAAATAATGCTGTTGATAATGCAGAGGAGTTATCTAAAGATTTAGCAATGCAAGTTGCATCTATGGGAGCATCTACTTTGTCTTATGAAGATTTTGAATCAGAATTTGTTGCTAATGAAACTGAAGCAAGAATTGCAGTTATCGAAAAAGAAAATATTGAATTAGCTCGTTTAGGTAAAACATTGAAAAATGTTCCTCAATACATTTCTATGTCTCAATTAAGTGATGCTGTAATGGCTGAAGCTAAAGCAGGAATTGAAGCTGAATTAAAAGCAGAAGGAAAACCAGAGCAAATTTGGGATAGAATTGTACTTGGGAAAATGGATCGTTTTGTTTCTGACAATACAACTTTGGATCAAGAACAATGTTTATTGAACCAAAACTTCATTAAAGATGAAAGTAAAAATGTTGCCGCTTATATAGCTACTTATGGTGATGTTGCAGTAAGTACTTTTAAAAGAGTAGCTTTAGGTTAATACTTACACTTATAAAATTTTAAAAGCCATCCTTTTAGGGTGGCTTTTTTTGTTTATAAAAATCCAAACTACTCTTTCCTTTGCTTGAGTGGAATTCCTTATCTTTGAGAAATTTTTAACACGATTATGCAATACAAAAGAATTCTTTTAAAACTAAGTGGTGAGGCCTTAATGGGAGATGGGGAATATGGTATCGACTCTAAGGTTTTAAGTGCTTATGCAAATGAAATTCAGGCAATTGTTGAGCAGGGAATAGAACTTGCAATTGTAATTGGAGGTGGAAATATCTACAGAGGAATACAATCGGAAGGAGCGGGTTTTGATAGAGTGCAAGGAGATCATATGGGAATGTTAGCTACCATAATTAATGGAATGGCATTGCAATCCGCTTTGGAATCGATAGATATTGAAACAAGGTTGCTTACTGCAATTAGAATGGAACAAGTTGCCGAGCCATACATCAGAAGAAAAGCAATGCGTCATTTGCAAAAAGGAAGAGTAGTTATTTTTGGTGGAGGTACAGGTAATCCTTACTTTACTACCGATACTGCAGCTACTTTACGTGCTATTGAAATTGAGGCGGATGTTATCTTAAAAGGAACAAGAGTAGATGGAATTTATACTGCCGACCCTGAAAAAGATGCAAATGCAACCAAATATGATACCATTACTTTTGATGAAGTTTTCCAAAAGAAATTAAGCATTATGGACTTGACAGCATTCACGCTTTGTCAAGAAAATAACTTACCAATTAAGGTGTTCAACATGAATATTGAAGGTAATTTGGCTAAGATTTGTAAGGGTGAAAATGTAGGGACACTCGTTAATTTTTAAATAAAGGTTGAACAATAAATAAATTACTATGACTGAAGAAGTAAACTTTCACTTAGATGTTACAAAAGAGCAAATGGCAGAGGCAATCTCGCATTTGGAAAATGTATTAGGAAAAATTAGAGCTGGAAAAGCAAATCCGCAAATGTTAAGGACGGTAAAAGTAGATTATTACGGAACTTTAACTCCTTTGTCTCAAGCAGCTAATGTTTCTACTCCTGATGCCCAAACTATTTCTGTTCAGCCTTTTGATAAAAGTTTAATTGCTGAAATTGAGCAAGCAATTGTAGATGCTAATTTAGGCTTCAGCCCGTCTAACAATGGAGAGAGAGTGATTATTAATGTACCCCCATTAACAGAGGATAGAAGAAAGGATTTAGTGAAGCAAGCTAAGGTTGAGATTGAAAATGCTAAAGTAAGCGTTAGAAATATCAGGCAAAAAGCGAATGATGAAATGAAAAAATTAGGAAAGGATGGGCTTTCAGAAGATGTTGTTAGGGATGCTGAGGCTTCTGTTCAGGAGTTAACAAATACATATTCTAATAAGATTGATTCTGTATTTACAGCAAAAGAAGCTGAAATAATGACTGTTTAAGCAGGTAAAAATAAAAAGATAAAAGGGGCTAAATGCCCCTTTTTTTAGTGTTATAATTCAGCTATATCCTTCAAATTTGAAGTATTTTAGCACAAATTATTTATCATTATGTGGAGATTTCTTTCTGAGTTAATCTTAAAAAATAGAATCATTATTATCCTGCTAATTGCTGGGGTAACTACCTTTATGATTCAGCAAGGTAAAAATGTTCGTTTGTCCTACACTATGGCTAAATTATTACCTAATGACCATAAGGTAAGTTTAGATTATCAAGGTTTTTTAGACAAGTATGGAGCTCAAAATATAATGGTAATTGCAGTTGAGGACAGCTTAATTACAAATTTGGACCACTTGCTAAAGTGGGATAAGGCAACCAGAGATATTGAAAGTATTAATGGGGTTGAAAAAGTGATTTCATTTTCTAATATACCTATTCTTTTTAAGGATATAGAAAATAAGAAATTTATTACCAAAAGATGGTTTTCTGATGGTATAAAAACACAAGAAGAATTAGACAGTGCATTTGCTCAATATAGTAGACAGCCTTTTTATAATGGGCTGATTAATACTACTCATAATAAGGTGAGTATTATGCTCATTTCATTGGATAATACTGTAATGAAATCAATTAGTAGAGAGGAATTGATTTTTTCTATTAAGGATTTGGCTGATGCTTATGCTGATGAATTTCAAACTATGGTGCGTTATTCAGGCCTACCTTACATTCGTACAGTTCATTCCATTAAAGTAAAAGAGGAAATATCCTTATTTATTATTTTTACTTTACTGATTACTTCATTAATTTTATTTTTATTTTTCCGATCGTTTAAGGCAGTTATCTCCTCCATGATTGTGGTAATGTTAGGGGTAATTTTCTCTTTTGGAACTATTTCGTTATTGGGATATGAAATTTCCATTTTGATGGCTTTAGTACCACCTGTGCTTATTGTGATAGGAATTCCAAATTGTATTTTTCTGATTAATAAATTCCATAATGAATTTAAAAGAACACAAAATAAGGATTATGCGCTAAGAAAAATGGTTCAGAAAATTGGTAATATTACTCTGCTAACCAATCTTACTACTGCTTCAGGATTTGCTGCATTTATGCTTACTAATAGCGAAACTCTACAGGAGTTTGGCTTGGTTGCTTCTATTAATATCATTCTTATTTTCTTACTTTCTTTATTTATAATTCCGATTTATTTCTCCTTTGCCTCTCCGCCAAAACACAGGCATACTAAGCACTTGGATAAAGTGTGGATTAATAAGTTAGTTGAACGCTTAGTATTCCTAGTTCAGCACAGAAGAAAACAGATTTATTTCATTACAGCTATCCTTATTGTTTTTGGTATTGTTGGTATTTTAAATGTTAAAACAACAGGAAACCTTACTGATGATTTAGCTAAGGATGGGGTGCTGTATAAGGATTTAAAATTCTTTGAAAGTAACTTTGGAGGCGTAATGCCATTAGAAGTTATTCTAAATACTAAGAAGAAAAATGGCTTATTAAAATCCTATAATTTAAAAAAGATTGAGCGGCTAAGTAATGAGTTGGCTACTTTCAAGGAATTTTCTAAACCATCCTCCTATGTTGATATGGTAAAGTATAGTAAACAAGCTTTCTACAATGGAGATTCAGCTTATTACGCATTACCTAATTCTCAGGAGCAAAGGATGATAGTGTCTTATTTGAAAAACAGTGCTTCAAGTATGGGTATTGGCACCTTAATGATGGATTCTTTAAAGCAGGAAGCGCGTATCAGCTTAAGGGTTGCTGATATTTCTTCTGCTAAAATGGATAGTGTTTTTGAGGCTTTACTCCCTAAGATAAACGAGATTTTTGATGCTGATAAATATGAAGTAACCATTACAGGGGCTAGTGTTGTTTTCTTGAACGGAACTAAGTTTTTACTGAAGAACCTTATGCTGAGTTTACTCTTAGTAATTGTGCTGATTTCTATTTTTATGGCTTGGATGTTTAATTCCTTTAGGATGGTAGTTGTTTCTATCATTCCTAACCTTATCCCCCTTTTACTTACAGGTGCTATTATGGGGTACTTTGGGATTGCTTTAAAACCTTCTACTATTTTAGTTTTCTCCATTGCTTTTGGTATTTCGGTGGATGATACCATTCACTTCTTGGCAAAATATAGGCAGGAGTTATTGGTTAATAATTGGAACATCAGGAAGTCAGTTTTATCGGCTTTAAAAGAAACAGGTGTAAGTATGTTTTATACTTCTGTTGTATTGTTCTTTGGATTCTTTATATTTGTTGCTTCTGATTTTGGAGGAACAATAGCGCTTGGTTTATTAGTGTCAATTACATTACTACTAGCTATGTTATCTAATTTATTGTTGCTTCCGGCACTGCTACTTTCTTTGGAAAGAGTAATTAATTATGAGGCTTTTCAAGAGCCTTTAATGGATACTTTTGATGAAGAAGAGGATGTAGAATTAGATGAGTTGAAAGTAAAACGAAATGAAAAGTAAAATGAAAGGAATAATTTTAGCAGGAGGCTCGGGAACTAGGTTACATCCATTAACCCTAGCAATGAGTAAGCAGATGATGCCTATTTATGATAAGCCAATGATTTATTATCCATTATCCACTTTGATGTATTCTGGGATAAATGAGATACTAATAATATCCACTCCACATGATTTACCATTATTTAAGAAGTTGTTAGGAGATGGTAGTAGTTTAGGTTGTAGGTTTGAATATATCGTACAGGAAGTTCCGAACGGATTGGCACAAGCATTTGTATTAGGAGAAGAATTTATTGGTGATGATAAAGTCTGCTTAGTACTTGGGGATAATATTTTTCAGATGAAAGTTGATACATTAACTTCTTGTAGAGATGTAGAAGGAGGGATTGTTTTTGGATATCATGTTAATGATCCTGAGCGTTATGGTGTGGTGGATTTTGATGAAAACTTTAAAGCACTTTCATTGGAAGAGAAACCTGAAAATCCGAAATCAAATTATGCAGTTCCGGGACTTTATTATTATGATAACTCAGTTGTTGAAATTGCAAAAAATATTAAACCATCTGCAAGAGGAGAGTACGAAATTACAGATGTAAATAAAGAGTATTTAAGGAGAGGGGAATTAGATGTGAGAGTGTTAGGTAGAGGAACGGCTTGGTTGGACACAGGTACTTTCAAGTCCCTAATGCAGGCCAACCAATATGTGCAAGTAATTGAAGAGAGACAAGGTAGAAAAATTGGTTGCATTGAGGAAGCTGCTTACCGTATGGGCTATATTAATGAAGAACAACTTTTATCAGTTGCTGAGCCGCTTAGAAAAAGTGGATATGGTGAATACCTTGTTAATCTGGTAAAGAAATAATGAAATCAATTCAAGAATTAAGTGCAGTAATTAGTAATGAACTGGGTAAAATTGAATATCCTAAAAATCCATCATTATTGTATGAACCAATTAACTATATTCTTGGTTTAGGAGGGAAGCGTATGCGCCCTATTTTAGTGCTAATGGCCCATCAGTTATTTGATAAAAATATTGAAAAAGCAGTTTCACCTGCATTAGCCATTGAGGTATTTCATAATTTCACTCTTTTGCATGATGATATTATGGATAAAGCTCCTTTGAGAAGAGGGAAGCAAACGGTACATGAAAAGTGGAATGATAATGTTGCTATTCTTTCGGGAGATACCATGTTGGTGCAAGCGTATCAGTTAATGGCTGTAGTGGATAAAGATATTATTAAGGAAGTGCTAGCGGTGTTTAGCAAAGCAGCAATTGAGGTGTGTGAAGGGCAGCAATGGGATATGGATTTTGAAAACCAGTCGGATGTAAGTATTGAGGATTATCTAAAGATGATTGAGTATAAAACGGCTGTATTATTGGGTGCTGCTTTGCAGATTGGCGGAATTACAGCAGGAGCTTCTGCTCAGCAACAAAACCATTTGTATGAATTCGGTAGAAACATGGGAATAGCCTTTCAGCTAAAGGATGACTTATTGGATGCCTTTGGGAGTCCTGAAACTTTCGGGAAGCAAGTGGGTGGCGATATTATGGCAAATAAAAAAACCTATTTATATTTAAAGGCCTTGGCACTTGCTAATGAAAATCAGCAGGCTGATTTAATGCATTATTTTTCAACTACTGATACTTCTGAGGCTAAAGTAGAAACGGTAAAATCAATTTTTACGGCTTTGGATATTCATCAACTAACTTCAGACTTGATGAAAGAATACCATACAAAAGCTATGCATCATTTGGAAGCGATAGAATCAGATAATAAAGCCCCTTTGCTGGATTTTTCAGCATTATTGTTGGACAGAGTTTCTTAATGGATTTAGCAACTGTTAATGCTAAAATTAAAGCCAACCATTTCCTTAGTCAAACCACTACACAATTAGAAAAAGACTTTTTGAGTGTAGGTGTAAATTTTGACATTGACAAACCTGTTCAAGATTACAAGCGCTTATTTTCATTCACTTCATCGCTAGTAAATGCACTAAATAAGCAGGATCCAAAACGCATCATTAACTTACTGTACCGCATTGATTTATCGGAAGAAAAAGTGCAAGATGAAATGGAAATTTCAACACTTACTTTTTCAGAATTACTAGCTGAATTGATTGTGAAAAGAGAACTCCAAAAGGTGATAATTAAAAATTATTACTCAAACCCTGAAAATCAATAGTATTTAGCACCTTATATGAATAAAATTAGATAATTTTGTATTCTAAATTTAGCAATAAATAATGGATAAGTTTTCCTTTTTAGGAGCCCTACACACAGGAATGATTGAGCAGATGTATGATAAATTCATACAAGACCCTCAGAGTATAGAAGAAGAATGGAGTAACTTTTTTCAAGGTTTTGACTTTGCAAAAGAAGTGTACTCAGAAGAAGATATCCCACAAATTTTCCAAAAAGAATTTAAGGTAATTAACCTTATTGATGCTTACAGAAAAAGTGGGCACCTGTTCACAAAAACAAATCCTGTTAGAGAAAGAAGAAAATACACGCCAACTCTTGATTATAAAAATTTTGGATTAGAAGAATCTGATTTGGAAGTTGAGTTTCAAGCAGGAGAGCAAGTTGGAATTGGAGCCTCAAAACTCTCTGATATTATTAAACATCTTGATCAGGTATATTGCCAGTCCATAGGTGTGGAATACATGTATGTTCGCGATCCGAAAGAAATAGATTGGATCAAAAACAGATTGCATAAAAATTCAAATACACCAAAATTTGGAGCAAAACAAAAAAAACATATTCTTCATAAATTAAATCAGGCAGTTGCTTTTGAGAATTTCTTACACAAGAAATTTGTGGGTCAAAAACGATTTTCATTAGAGGGAGCAGAATCTTTAATTCCTGCTTTGGACGCTTTAGTAGAACATAGCTCGGGATTAGGAGTAGAGGAGTTTGTTGTAGGAATGTCGCACAGGGGAAGGTTGAATGTGTTGGCGAATATTTTTAATAAGACTTATAAAGAAATATTTTCTGAATTTGAAGGGAAGCTATATGAAGATGATAATATTTCTGGTGATGTAAAATACCATTTAGGGTTTACCTCTATGCAGAAATGTCATAACGGAAATAACATCAAATTAAATTTAACACCTAACCCATCTCACCTAGAGGCAGTTGATCCTGTGGTTGAGGGAATTACTAGAGCAAAATTGGATAGTAAGTATGGTGGTGATGCAAAAAAAATATTACCTATTTTATTGCATGGTGATGCAGCATTGGCAGGGCAAGGAGTGGTGTATGAAGTTATCCAAATGGCGCAATTAGATGGATATAAAACAGGAGGAACGATTCATATTGCGGTAAATAATCAGGTTGGCTTTACTACCAATTATTTGGATGCAAGGTCAAGTACTTATTGTACGGATGTTGCAAAAGTAACTTTGTCTCCTGTATTTCATGTAAATGGGGATGATGTAGAGGCGGTTGTACATGCTTTGCAATTGGCTGTAGAATACCGACAGAAATTTGGGAAAGATGTATTTATTGATTTATTGTGTTACCGAAAATACGGACACAATGAAGGAGATGAACCAAGGTTTACACAACCAAAATTGTATGAAGCAATTTCGAAACACCCTAATCCTAGAGAGATTTACAAGGAGAAACTAATGAGTGAAGGGGTGTTAGATTCAGCA
>JBLGCF010000008.1:0-18771 GCA_047617145.1 Thalassomonas sp.
AAATTTCAAAATCAATTTGAGTATCCATTACAGCTGTTGACCCTAAATTGATAGGAGGAAAAACAATATAATCAAGCCATGCACAATCCTGCCCACCTGTGCTAGAACCATCTTTATCATACTCCCATTCCAAATCATGATTTCCTACAGTAACTGGGAAAGATATAAAACTCCAAGCATTATCAATGCCTGACCACTCCCCTTGCTTGTTACCATCAATATAAAATTGTAAATAGTCATAATCCTCTTCTGATGAAACAAATTTATAGAACGAAATATCACCAGGAGCAGTAACATCAACATTTATGTTAAGGTGTGAAACTTCACCATCAGGAAGTCCAGCTCCTGACCTTGAAGAATTATTACCTTCATAGACATTTGAATTGTCAATTACCCAAGGAAAAACAGGATCGTTAACCCAAGCATAATTTGTAAAATCACCTGTTTCATAATCCTCATCAATAACACCCACAATAGCGTTAAATGTATTGTTATGGGCATATACACCATCCGTTACATCATAAGGAAATTCAACATAAGTTCCAACAGGAGTATTAGCCGCAACAGTAATATTAAATACAGTTGCTTGCTGCTGATTAGCACTTAATGACGCCACATTTACTGATGTCGTGTTTATGGTAATATAAGAAGATAAACTACCTAAAGTAGCTGTTAAATTATCAATATCAGCATTCCCTGTATTGGTTGCATCAATAATCAGTTCTAAAGTTTCACCAGCATCTAACATTCCGTTTCCGTTTCCTAAAGCGGCATCATTAACAGTAAAAGTTGTATGATCCAAAACAGGAGCGTTTAAAGTAACATTAATAGTTGAACTCCAAGAATTTCCTAGGTTATCAACCATATCCAAAGTAAAAACTACTACATGCTGATCAGTAATGAAATTAGCAACTTGGAAAGTAAAAGGATTATTAATACTTAGCGTTTGTGAAGCATTAATAACATTAATAACATCAGTAGTGTTAATTAAAGTAACTACAGGATCAAGAGTAGAGATAGTTAACGTTACAGAATTTGCATTTACTGAACCAATATTTTGCACATCAACATCCATACTAATTAACTCATTATAATCGACTAAGGAATTATTATTCCCTGCCGAATCATCAATCGTATTACTTGCATAAATAACATAGGGCCCTGTAGGTGATATAATTTGAACCGTACCAATATAAGGTTGTTTGAATTGTTTAGTCACCACAATATCAGCAGTACCCACACTTGAAATAGCAGGAAAAGTTAAAGTAACAATTCCTGTAACATCAGCTAGTTGTGCATCCAAAAGCACGCCTCCCATTGATATTGCTACATAAGCATTCTGTTCAGTAGTTACCGTAAAAGTTGTTGTTCCTACCGGTGAAGCAGCTCCATGTGAAACTGTAAGGATAGTTGGCACACCAATATAGGGCATTAAAGATGGGTCACCCATTAGGTGGTAAATCTCCCAATAATACTGTTCAGACCCTCCTGCTTGAGTAACCGCTAAATTACCTGAGTGTATCATTTGTCCTGCAGTAATAAACCAGTCAGCTTGTTGCTCCCCATTTTCGTGCATCATACAATCAAAAAGCGCTAAACCTGTACCTGCATAAGTAGGATTTGCGGATATACTTCCATTCCCCACAGCCCACCAAAAATCTTCATTCCAATAGGTATTATTTGAACCTCCAATATAACCTACAGCCCCTTTATTATTCGCACGCAATAAGCTTTCACCGAAACAAACTGGCACATCAAATTTATTGGATTGACAGCAGTTACCAACCAAAAACCCATATTCATCATTATTTTGTAATCCTGAGACATCATTAGTAGAAAAACTAGGGTCTGACCAGCCATTAGAACCACAATGAGCTGTATAATTAGCAAAACCTACACCTGCACTTACATCAGCAATAATAGCAGCTGAAGCACTTGACATATCAGAAGTAATTGGCGTACCAGAACCATACAAATAATTATAAACTGTTAAGCCATGTGCTGTATTGAAATAATTATCTGTTCCATAATTTATTTGTCCGTTACCATAAGTTGGAGCCATAGAAGCATCAACTCCTGCAACCAATACTACCTCATCTAAAAAAGAAGGGTCAGAAAAAGTATATTGCTCATGCGTTAATGTTTTATTTACTTGCACCTGAACCTCTTCAGGAATAGTAGCTGAAAATCTACCGTAATACATTTCAGGATAAAAATCACCACCACCATCAAACTCGCAAAAATACATATCGGATAAATGATTTCCGTTATTAAAAGATGGTACTTGCCCGTCATCACCTACAAATAAAACATAAGTTGGAGCAGGGTCACTAGCAGTTGCATTATCATACATATACTTCAAATAAGCATGAATGGAAGCTGTAGTACTGCCTACTGCAGGGTCATTAGTATATCCTTCAACTACCATAAATCCTTTTCTAGTTTTCCACTGCACTAAAGGTTGCAAAGCCGATTGAAAAGCCGGATCGGAAACAATTACATATTTTACAGGATAAGTAGTAATTACATCCTTTTCCTGCATAGGAATATAATTTAAACAACTTTTATACAAATGCTCAAATTCTGGAGAATAGTATTTTTGTTTATTCGCAAGGTGTGCTGTAATATCTGTATTTTTAAAGACTACTTTAACTTCCATTTTTGTCACCACCTTAAGCTCATTAGTTACAGGATTGTACTGAAAAGGAGCTATAGAAATTCTAGCCAATTGCTGCCCTCTCATTTTCCCCAAATATTCAGTAGTAATTAATTTATGAGTGTTAAAGTTATTGTTCGAATAGTACTCTTCATTAAAATAAAATGGAACATCAGCAGCATTCTCACTTTTTGAGATTGATGGCTGAGAAGGGAAAATTAAGTTATGAATACCATAGTCCGATAAAGAGATTGTTTTTTCCTCTTTATTGATGATTTTAACGATCACCTCAGCCCCTAACGGAATATTAATCAATTCTTCCAACACAGGTAATTCTGCATTTCCTTTTAGAGCATGCTCACCATATCCTGAAACAATTAATTTTATAAAATCGCCAGTATTGGTTTTCACATGCATAGTCTTAATGTCAGCCAAATGATTAACAAAAGTAAACTCTGTTAGTGTTTTTTCTGTAATTGAAAGCTGATTACTAGTTTCGGTTAATTTAATATCAGTTGCTAATACTGTTAGGTTAAAAGCAAAACTTAGTACTAAAAATAGGTTGGTGAATTTCATAATTAAATTTATTTTACACAAAAATAAGCTATTTTACTTTTGATAGCTAATTTTCTAATAGAAATCTTATGGATTCAAAAAAAGGATACAAAACTGTAACTTTTTAATTTTATATCCGTAAATGGAGTTGGCTCAACCGTAAGGTTAGTTTTTTTATCTTTTACAAACTGATTTATAATCACACCACTCACAAGCCTTTACATCAGTAGTTTGACTAAAGTCATCATTTTTAATTTGACTTAGGATAAATTCTAATTGCCCCTCTACTTCAGATAAAACATTTGCTTCAATAGAAATCACTTCTTTCTGGCGAGTGCCGATCTTCTTACTTACCTTTATTAATCCTGGCTTTAAATTCTTAAAAGAAAAATTTCCTGCAATCACATCAAAGCCAATATACTGAGGATTCATTTTTAAAAATAAATAAGCATACATCAATAACTGAAAAGCCTTTGCCTTTTTCCGATTAGTAGTAAGCTCATCATATTCAGTAAAAAGCACTTCCGTCTCCTCTACCCTTCCTGTTTTATAATCTATAATTCTTAGCATATCGCCCTCAAAATCTACTCTATCTGCCTTTCCAATCAAATTAAAATTAAGCCCATCAACCAACAAGTCATGCGACAAGCCTACCTCCTTACCTACTACTTTTATTTGCTTATAATTTACAGCTGCCTCTTTCAGTAATTTTTGTTCTAACTTTAAAAAATCCTTGGTTAATTTCCGAGCAATTTGCAAACTCAAATAATTTTTTCCCTCCTGCATACCTTGCTTAGAAAGAGCTGAAACAAAGTTATCTTTAATCTGCTTAATAATAGAAGTCGTATTCTCCTTAATAATCTTTTCAGTGAGCACACCAAGGGGATAATATTTTTCTAAAGCATCATGTATAGCTGTACCCATAGTACTTGCATCAGCATATTCGTCTACCTCATCATCCAACCTAATTTTAGCCAAATAATGATAATAAAAGGACAAACTACAATTGGTATATTTATTCAATGCTGATGGAGAAACTCCTTTTTTAGCCCAAGCTTCAATTTCTTTTTCTAGCCCTTGATTTTTAATTGTGATAGCGGGCGAGTTAGAAATCTCCAAATCCTCTCCTTTGTATACTAACTCCTTAATTTCCCCATCATATTCTGACAACAGCTGAGTAATAAATCTGCTTTTTTCTCCTGTACCAAAATCATCTGTTTCAGAGTTATAGATAAGCGTAATGTTGTTTGCTCTTTGCAATAATCGGTAAAAATGATAGGAAAATACTGCATCACTTTCAGTATAAGTTGGTAATTTAAAATAACGCTTCATATCATAGGGGATAAATGAATTTATTGATTTTCCCTTAGGTAACTTCCCTTCATTTACGCTTAACAT
This sequence comes from Thalassomonas sp., assembly GCA_047617145.1. Lineage (GTDB taxonomy): Bacteria > Bacteroidota > Bacteroidia > Flavobacteriales > BACL11 > UWMA-0277. Next base: position 4,610 of record JBLGCF010000008.1, read on the forward strand.
AATCACATTCTTAAAATCAAGCGTTCTACTTTCCAAAATTCCCATAAGCTGCACCCCTTTTAACGGCTCACCCTTAAAAGGAATACTCTCTTTCGCGACCAACTGCTGCATAATAACCTGCAAAGTTTTCAACTCAATTTCAAACTTATTTTCTGAAATTAGATTCTTCAAAATAGCAAGGGAATTGTAAAAAGTAGCTAGTATTTCCGACTCAATTGAACCTTTTTTACCCACCAAAGGAAGTTTCAATTCTTCAATTAACTGAGTAAAAGTTTGCAAGGCATCATCAATTCCATCCCAAAGTTGAAATATCAATTTAACGGAACTACTATCTTTAAAATATGAATCAATATTATGCTGAGTAACAAATACAATATTGCTTTTAGCAACAAAACGCTTAAAGACTATTGTCTGTTCCGTTTTCGTAATTTTTGAAAAATATGGATGCTCAACAACCGCAATTACATCTTTATAATAAAATGCTTTTCTATTGTACTTTAATGCATGGATTTGCAATTTAAAAATGGCCTCCACCAAAGCAAAAAGAGTTGTGTTTTTCAGAGGGCTACCCATAGTAACATTCAACTGTTTTATTTCAGAAGGTAAATTATATAATACAGGGAAAAGCAAAGCTTCATCTGCTAGAACAATAGCCGTATTACTATTGTCTAAATCCGATTTATCAAAACCTTTAATTACCTCAGCAGCTACCTTTGCTTGTGTGATATTTTTAGGACAAGCCACCACCGAAAAATTTTCTTTTTTCACACCATAATAATTCCCTACTCCTTTGAAATCAATTTCAGACCACTTTGCTCTTTGTTCTCTTAAAAAACTACCGGCTTCATGTTGCGGATTATCATAATAAAAACTATCCGCATCCCAAAAAACCCTAGCGATATCTTCTTTTTTAAGGTAATCAATAATTTCTTGTTCAGATTTTGTGAGCGCATTTAACCCCACAAACCAAACTTTATCCCATTTTACCTGGGCAGTAGAAATATTTTTGGCCGCTAACTTATAGGCCATACCTTGATAAGCTAATTGCTTAGAAAAAAGTGAAGCATTAAAATGAGAATACCAACCTAACATACCTTCAAAAAAACTAATATAATCAGTTTGCATATCGGACAAGTTTTCTTCTGCTAAACTCCAGTTTTCGACACTCCAACCCTCTAATTCTTTAACCTCTTTCAAGTTTGTATAAACTGATTTAGCATCTACCAAGTTCCTGTCTATCTCATTAAAATCATGCAATAAGACATTACTCCACCTTAAAAAATCATCAAAGGAATCTACTTTTTTAGGAGGAAAAGCAAGGTAAGATTGATAGAGTTTAAATTGCAAAGAAATATTATCCAAAACCGTTAATCCCGATAGTTTTTCAGTGAATTCTTCAATAGAATAAAAATCAGGAAGAAAAATAGGTTGTTTAATTTTTTGCGACAAATAATGTTTTAAAAAAACCACTGCACGCTTTGAGGGCAACACAACAGCAATTCCCTCCATACTATCGGCAAATTTACTAAGCAATCTATCTGCTATTTTAGCTAAAAATGGCATCATAATGTTTCTACTTTTATATCATCAGTAATATACACCAAAACTCGTTTTGTATTTTTATAACCCATTGAATTTAAAGATAAAGCATAGTCATTAATTTGTAATTCATGAGCTGGTTTTTTAATTCCCGTTTTATAATCAATAACCACTACTTCTTTCGTATTTTTTGCAAATAACAACCTATCGGGAATATAGGTTTTTCCGTTTTCCATCAAAATTTCTTTTTCAGTTTTTACTTCCCAGTTATTCGTAAAATAAGGAGCTACCTCAGGATGCGCCAACAGATTACTACTTACCTGCTTTAACTTTTCATATTCCTGTTTTGTGCATTTTCCTGTTTTGTAAAAAGTAGCAATTACTTTTTCTTGTTGCTCCAAATAATGAATTTCTGAAAGCACTAAATGCAATAGCTTTCCCCAATCCCTTTTTGCATTTACTGATTCAATATCCCATATTTCTTCAGCAGTATGCTTTAAGGAAATCACTTCTTTCCAATCCAATTTTTTTCGCTTAGCAACTGGGAATGTATTTGCATTTTCTTTATCCGATTCATGCATCATTTCAGCATCTCCTATTTCAATCGGAAAATTATCATCATAAGCATATAAAAAAGAATTAAGATCTCCTTTTTTCTTAAAATCTTCTGACAATTTATCAGGAAAGGACTTTGAAAAAATATACAAGCGTTCCTTAGGCCTTGTCATTGCTACATACAATTTATTTAAGCTATCCAGCAAGCCCATTTCCTTTTCCTTTTGATACTCAGTATTAAAATAAGATTGTTCCAGTTGCTTATTTCCATTGATTAATGCACCCGGTAATTGTTTATTAAAATGAGTAGAAGTATCCACCCAAATATCAGTAGTTTTTTTCCTATCCTCCCAATTAAAAGGAATCATTACCACATTAAAAGCCAATCCTTTGGACTTATGAATAGTCATAATTTGCACTGCATTAGTCCCTTCAGGAATTACAATTGCCTCTTTGTTTTTTCGCTCCTCCCACCACAACAAAAACTCGGAAAGACTACTTCCTTTTTTCTCGGTATAGGCCAATACTACATCCAAAAAGAACTGCAAATAAACATCTTCATTAAAATTAAATAGGCGAATTAGCTGCTCCACCATTTCATACAATGGTTCTTGCAATAATTTTGCAGGCTTAACAAATACATTAGCCTTTTTCAACACATCATTAAAGCCATTTTCTGTTTTAACTTTTAGGTTTAACTCGTGTAAATTTTCATTCACTAAAACATGAGCAAACAAATAAGCTGAAATTACTGATTTGGCAATATCATCTTTTGGGTTTTGCAAATAAGACAATAGTGCAATTAAGGCATTCACCTTATCGGATTTACTTAATAATAAGCCTTCATTTGAGATGACTGGAATTTTTGCTAAAGACAAAGCCTCAGCCACCAAAGCCACCCTTTTTCTGCTATTGCAAAGTATGGTTACATCCTTATAACTGTAATTATTATTTTGAACAAGCTTAGAAATTTCAGCTATCATCTTTTCTAAAATTAATTCTTTAAAATCATGTTCCTTATCGCCAAAAAGGGAAATTTGCACATAACCACCCTGTTTTGCAAAATCACTTTTTTGTTCCTGCTTATCATAAATATCAGCTATATCATTCGATAACAATGTTTTTGTATTTTCAAAAAACTGATTATTAAATTCTATAATGTGTTTTCTGCTTCTGAAATTACTCAGCAAATTATCACACTGAAAATGAGATTCCAATTTACTTTCCCAATCCTTTTTAAATGGTAATTTATCTCCTTTATATATTTTTGGTAACTGAGAAAACTGTTCTACCTCTCCTCCTCTCCATCTGTAAATAGACTGCTTTCCATCCCCAACAACTAGGCTTTTACCATAATCCAAGGAATCAGTAATTAAAGGTAATATATTTTGCCATTGTAAGAGAGAGGTATCCTGAAATTCATCAATTAAATAATGGTTGTATCGCTCACCCAATCGCTCATAAATAAAAGAGGAAGGCTGGTTAGTTACTACCTTATGTATCTTTTTATTAAACTCTGAAATTTGCTCAATATTATTTTCTTTTTTAAAGGACTTTATCTCGCCCATCAATTCGTTAAGTACAGCTATGGAATAAATATTCTTCAGGATAGCTTTTACAGAATTATACTCAGTAAGCATTACCATCATTTCAGTAAAAAATTGTTCTAAATCAGGCTTCAGGCTATCTACCAAATCTTTAATCTTCTCTTTTTTACCATCAGCATACCACACATCATTATCAATGTTTCTCAAAAGGGCATCCGTAGGATTCCATTTTCTATCTTGCTGATGCCCTACATTTTCTGTAAAATACTTATAATAAGTTCCTCTTAAAAAATGATCTTTTGTTAAGCCATTCGCATCAAAGTAGGCACATACCCTGTCTGATAAATCCTCAACCTCTTGGGTTATTCTCTCCTTATCGGCTTGTAAATCTTTTTTAACTTGCATACACTGCTTAACTGTCAGGATTTTTCCATCCGTAAAAGAGCTTACTTCTTCCTTAAATAATTGCAATGAAAACTCTTCAAGATCCCGTTCAATATTTGTGCTTTTACCATCCTCCGCTTTTTGCATAGCAAAGTTTACTAAGGCGTTGGACAAATCCCCTCCAGCATCAGACATTTTTCCTAAAAGCAAAGCCACAACAGGCTGAATAATCTTATAGGAATCCATCTCCAAATCAAAATTATGTGCTAAGCCTAAATCACTAGCAAAAGTCCTAACAATTTTATAGGTAAACTTATCAATGGTTGAAATTCCTAAATCGGCATAATGGTGTAAAATATGTTTATGAACTACAGCTGCTCTTTTAAAAATCTCCTCCTTATTTAAAGTAGTTTTTTCTAACAACCAATCTAGAATTCCATCTCTATCCTCTCCATTCGATAAAGCATCTAAATATTCTAAAACCCTTTCTTTCATCTCGGCTGCTGCCTTGTTTGTAAAAGTAATGGCTAATATCTTTCTATAATAATCTTCATACCCAAAACGCCCTCCCTCCAATGCCAAAGCAATAAAACTTAAGGAAAGTGTATAGGTTTTTCCACTACCTGCTGAGGAGCGAAATATCTGAAAATTTTTATTCAATGTATTCTTAATTTTAGGAAAGCATAAATGTATAATAACTATTCCTTTTACAGGAACACAAAATCAGTCTTTTTTCAACATGGCCTAAAGAAATTAAAGTAAAATTCTATTAAATTTGTAATGTTATCCAAAAAACACTTATTTTTGCTAAAAATTATTTACTAAATGAAGATAATTATTGCAGGTGCTGGTGAGGTGGGATCATACATTGCACACATGCTAGCAACAGAGGAGCAGGATACCTATTTAATTGACAACAATAAAAAAAGGTTAGACAGGGCCCAACAACACAATGATATTATTGGGCTTGAAGGAGATGCAAAAGATGTTAGCGTTTTAATAGAAGCAGGTGTAAAGTCATGCGACCTATTAATTGCAGCCACTTCCTCAGAGGAAACCAACTTACTCATCTGTATTCTTGGAAAAAAACTAGGGGCTAAAAGAACAATAAGCCGAATCAGTAATTTTGAAGAAATCGGAAGTAATATGCGTACTCTTTACCAAGAAATTGGGGTGGACCATGTTATCTCGCCAGTTGAAATTGCAGCAAAAGAAATTCATCAACTGATAAAACATGAAGCCTTTTTAGACAACTATGATTTTGAAGGAGGTAAACTTTCGGTTTTCAGCATACAGCTCATGGATTGCTCACCTTTAGTAGGAAGCTGTGTTTTGGACTCTAAACATTTTCATAACAACTTATCATTCAAACCCGTTTCTATGCTAAGGAATAATGAAACCATAATGGTACAAGCCAAAACGGAATTTCAAGTAAACGACATTGTTTATTTCATTTCTACACCAAAAGGGTATGAAGAAATACCATTAATATGTGGACAAGAAGATTTTGACATAAAAGATGTTATGATATTAGGTGCAAGTAAAATTGGTGTACTTACTGCTGAGCGATTGGAAGGAGAATACAATGTTACCCTTATTGAACAGAATGAGGAAAAAGCCAATAAGATTGCTCTAAAACTAAAAAAGACCTTAGTTATTCATGGAGATGGAACAGATGTATCCTTACTGGAAGAACAGAGTATTGAGGATATGGATGCTTTTATTGCGGTAACGGGCGATTCTGAAACCAATATTATTTCTTCATTAGTTGCAAAGTCGCATGGCGTACGAAAAACCATTTCAGGAGTTGAAAATGTTGATTACATTAAACTCTCTCATAATATTGGGATTGACACCTTAATCAACAAAAAAATTATTGCTGCAAATGATATTTTAAAATACATCCGCAAAGGAGAAGTAAATGCAATTGCAACCCTTAGCCTAGATGCGGAAGTGATTGAGTTTACAGTAAAAGAAGGTAATAAAATAACCAATAAACCCTTGAAGGATTTAAGTTTACCACCAATGGTAAACATTGCAGGAGTAGTAAGAGACGGTAAAGGATTTGTACCTTTTGGAGAGTTTCAATTAGCAGAAGGGGATAAAGCAATCATCTTCACCAATGATGACGCCATCCATAAAATTGAAAAATTCTTTCAGTAGATAATGGCAAAAAAACTCATTAACAAATCGGTAGTTTTAAATGTTGTAGGGACACTTATCATTATTACAGGATTCCTAATGGCGCTTGCCATTCCTTTTAGTTTTTATTATGATGATGGAATGCAAGGAGTATTTATTAAATCAACAATTATCACGCTAGTAATTGGGCTACTTACCAAGTACTTAACCCGAAAAAAGAAAAGTGATGAGGTAAAGAAAAGAGAAGGCTATTTAATTGTAGCAATAGGTTGGTTTGCTATGATTATTTGCAGTGCCATTCCTTATTTAATGAGTGGTGCTTTTGATAGCACTACCAATGCTTTTTTCGAAACCATTTCAGGCTTAACCACCACAGGATCTTCCATACTAAACAATATTGAACAAATGCCTGAAAGCATTCTGTTTTGGAGGAGTATGACTCAATGGATTGGGGGAATGGGAATTATTGTATTGACTATTGCAATCCTGCCTTTACTTGGTGTTGGAGGGATGGAGCTTTTTACATCAGAAGCACCAGGACCTACTAAGGATAAGATACACCCAAGAATAAAAGAAACTGCAAAACGATTATGGTTAATTTATGTAGTATTAACCCTACTGCAAACCTCCTTATTATGGCTTGCTGAAATGCCTTTTTTTGATGCTTTTAATCATGCCCTAACCACTGTGAGTACTGGAGGTTTTTCCACAAAACAAGCAAGTATCGGCCATTTCACATCTCCTTTAATTCAATATATAATTATCATTTTTATGTTTATTGGAGGGATAAATTTTACTTTACTTTATTTTGGCGCAAAATTAAAATTTAAGAAATTTATTAAGAATGATGAATTTAAATGGTTTGTATGCGCTATACCATTTCTCTTGCTAATTATTTTACCTTTAGTAAATCAAGTATCTGAAAATAATTTAGAAACTGATTTCCGACATGCATTATTTCAGATTGTAAGTATAATAACTGGAACTGGTTATTCAAATGCTGATTTCACAACTTGGGGAGCTTTTGCAACTTTTATTTTCTTTTTGATGATGTTTAGTGGTGGTAGTGCAGGTAGTACTACTGGAGGAATAAAAATTGTAAGAATTGGATTGCTAATTAAAAATACAGCCTTAGAATTTAAAAGGCGATTACACCCAAATGCAATTATTCCTGTACAACTAAATGGAAATGGAGTTTCACCAAAGATTATCTACAATCTATTGGCCTTTGTTTTCTTTTACCTTTTTGTATTTGTAAGTGGTAGTATCGCATTAACTTTTATTGGATTGGATTTTCAAGATGCAGTAGGTGCTTCAGCTACAGCTATTAGTAATGTAGGGCCTGGAATTGGGAGTATTGGCCCTTCTTCAAGTTTTGCTCACTTACCTGATGCTGCTAAATGGGTACTTTCTTTCTTAATGATATTAGGAAGGTTGGAACTCTTTACAATCGCTATTTTATTTACCCCTTATTTCTGGAAAAGAAACTAACTATTCCATAATTACCTTACGTTCTACAGTCCCATCATTGTAAATATTTAGGAAAGGCTTATTGTTTCCAGGAACTACCGTTTTACCAAGTAAATCTACTGATTTAAGTAGTTGCTTGTTTGTACTTTTCACATCTTGAATTGACAGAGGCATTAGCGACCCTTTTACATAGACCACTTCATGCTGGGTGGATGCAACATACACCATATGATAATCACCAGTAGTATAATCCAAACAAATATCCGGGTTTATTTTATGCCCAAAAATGGTAGAATCAGCAAGCTCAATAACCTCACTCACTCCGCCATACACCCATTTTATAAAACAAGAAGTATTACTATTTCGATTATCTTTCCAAACTGTTGCATAACCATTAGCATCTCCTGCAATTTCCGCTTTATCTTGTAAACCAAAACCAATAGGATCCAAACCAGTAAAATAGCTATTCTGCAAATCAGCCTTATTCACATTAGAATAATACAATTCATGCACACCACTAGCTCCACTCCTACGCACTACCATAATACTATCACCATTTATAATTCCTACTGGTGAAGAAGTAGGACAAGCATTGAATACCCAATCAGCAGCATCCAAATCTTCAGTTGATGTAAAAGTTACTCCACCATCAGTCGACTTAGCAATGTAAGAATTTCTAATGTTGGTTTCATTATTCCTGAACAGAAGATACACGTCATTATTTCCTTCTATAACAAAGGTTGACTGACAACAATCACATGGCTCACCTGGTGCTAATGTGCTAGCATTGGTTGCTGCACTAAAAGTAGTTCCAAAATCAGAAGATGATTTTACCATTTGCTCCCAATCCGTCCAAGAAGTTGTGCACTCCATGTATGATATTACAGGATTTCCATCCGCCCTAACACCAATATTTGGCATTGCAAATTTATGCGTATCTGAATCATCCGAAACCCTAATGGTATCCGAAAAAGTAAGCCCACCATCAAAGGATCGTTTTAAATAAATAATATGATTATTATGCAATAACGATTCAAATATCAGGTAAACTGTATCTCCTTTACTTGCAATTTCTGGACCAATAAAACCTGTTATTGCCAAATCAGGACTAACAATATCATAAGGAGCACTGAATGCAGTACCGTTCCACTTCTTTGCTTTAACTGATTTTGGGGTACTGGCCTTCTTCCAAATAATAAATGGATTTGAGTTAGCTGTTATTACAATTCTTGGTCTCTCATATCCTTCTGTGGGACCATTACTAATAGTTTTATAATCAGAAAGAACTAGTTGTTGTGCGTTAGCAAACAAAGGGAATAACAATAAAATTAAGATTTCTTTCATAAAATTTATGTTTTGATAAAACTACAATATTATCTAATAATGAAGACCTCTCCAAAATCCTGATGCTTCCAACCTTCAAAATCCTGAAAATAGACTTCATAGACATAAACTCCCATAGGTAAGTCATTACCAGTTTTATAATGTTTACCGTTCCAACCATTATCATTCAGAAAACATTCTAAATCAGTAATTTTTTCAGTAGCATACACCAAGTTGGAAAAACGATCATAAACATTGAAATAGAAAGTCGCCTCCCTTATTCCATGATGAGACAAACAAAACACATCATTAACCCCATCATTATCTGGAGTAAAAGCATTAGGAATATACATCCAATATTCATCTGCAATCCATAACTGTTTAAGGCTAGTATCGCTACACCCTAAGTCATCTATCACAATTAAACTTAATTGATAAATACCTAATGAATCTTTGTAGATATGAAAAGGGTTTTGAAAATAAACATCAGGAGTATTATCTCCAAAGTCCCAAGTCCAAGCTACTATATTGCCGTCAGAAATATCATTTAACTGAATTGTCGGATACAGAACAGATAAGGTGTCAGCACCAGTAGTAAAAAGTGCGTTAGGTGATTCTAAAACTGTAACTATAGCAGAACCATTAATACTACCACTAGTATTAGCATCAGAAAAATAAGAAAGCGTATAAACTCCTCCTTGTTTTGTTTTGATATAATAAGGATTATCATTTGTAGTAATTGTAGATTGGTTAAGACCATTAATCGCATAGATAAAATTATAAGGAGGAATCCCTGAAATAAAGGAAACTTCAACAGCAGCTTCATCTTTACTATTATCACAAATTATTTCATCTCCTGAAATGAATGCTTCCAAAGGAGGGGTTAAAGTAAGTGTTAATTTAATCGTGTCATTATATGCTGAAACAAAGGAGTTAACTTCAGCATTTCCATTCAACATAGTAATGCTATCATACTCCCAACTTGTAAAATAATATAGAGGATCAATAATAGGAGTTAATGTAATATTTTCATTGTTATAATAAATAGAACTAGTAGGAAAAACACTCGTATTTACACTATTAATATCAATTGTTGTTGTTGTACCACTAGGTACAATATCATAGAATATTGTTGGTCTCTTGTAAATATTCAATTTTATAGTATCCGAACTAGTAACACTAAAAGATGCATTTGGGGATATATTATTAGGAGACAATGTAATGTTGTTTGAACTCCATGATGAAAAGCCATACAAAGGATCAATAGTTGATGAAATAGCTACATTAGCATCAATATAATAATCCATAGAAAATGGAAAGGCAATAAGTACTGTGCCATCTACAGTAATAGTAGAAGTAGTAGATAAATCATTAAGAGTATAAACCACTCTCACCCCTAATCTCTGATGTACCAATGAATCAGTAAAAAGTGTATCACAGCCATCAATATAATAGGATTGAGTAGTGAAAACACCAGTATCTGCAGGATTGAAGACCATGCTATCAGAATAGATGGTGTTATAAGAATTATTATAAGAAAAAGGTGGCATAGCAGTCATACTCATTTTCCAAACAAAAATATCTTTTTTCCTCCCAGTTGCATCTAATATTGTGCCATCAAAATCAGCCAAATCTTCAAAGAAACCTATAGCATAAACATTCCCAAAACCGTCTGCGCAAATATCATTTGTTCTGTCATCATCATCTGTATCAGAACCGGCCATCTTTGCCCAAACCCAATCTCCATTGTTAGAGGTCCCATCTATTTGTGCTACCCAAGCAGAAGCAGTGGTATCACCAGAGATTTGGGGGCCAACTACTAATCCATTTGAAAAAGTCATTTCTCCTCTAGCAGTACCTCCTATAAAAACCTGTTTATTTATATCTACAGACATTTGATATGGTTTGTCTGTACCTTCACTTCTTGCTCTTTTTGCCCACTTCCAATCTCCCTGATTATTCATCTTAGCAACAAAAACATCTCTTTTTTGTTTATGACTTAAAGTATCTGTCCCATTTGATGCATTTGCTCCAGGAAATACCATAGGATTACGATACTCTCCAGTAATATAAATATCATCACAAACATCAATAGCAATACTGTTAGCTCTATCTGTCTTATTACTACCAAAACCCTCTGCCCAAAGCCAATTACCATCCTTATCCATCTTAAAAATAAAAGCATCCCACTCGCCATTTGAAGTAATTGAATAAGGACCATAATTACCAGTTCCTTGAAAACCTCCTGACACATAAATATTTGAAAATTGATCAATAGCCAGTCTATTATCTCTTGAACCTCTTTGATCTTTTACTCCATCAAATTTGTCTACCCAAAGCCAATTACCGCTAGAGTCTAATTTACCTATATAACCCATAGGCTGACAATCTACATCCCAATCAGGATTTGTAATAGTAAACCCATCAAAATCAGCATCAAATCCAGAGAAAAAACCCGTAACATATATAAATCCATCTTTATCTACCTTTACATCATATGCATGATCATCAGCATCATAAATTGGCCAAGGACAGCCACCAGAACTATTATTTCCTCCAAAACTAATTACCCATTGAGGATTTCCATCTTTATCAACTTTACCCATTACAGAAGTGTCATGACTATTCCCTCCGGTAGCAGTTATTGTACCTGGAGCTCCAGTAACACCTAATTTATAAGAGCCCCAGTATGTTCCAGTAATAAATACATCTCCGCCAGGAGTAACATGCATTCCTAAAGCTCTGTCATCACAACATCCACCTGATTGATTCCCTCCTGGAATTGCCCAAAGAACATTTCCATTTGAATCCAGTTTAGCAATAAAATTTTCTTTATTAGTCCCTGGACTTCCATTAGAAAAAGTAATAGCATCAAATGTTGCTTCACTATTATAAAACCCACTTATATAAACGAAACCCAAAGAATCTGTACCTATACTAATTCCTTTATCAGAATTAACACCTCCAAATGATTTTACCCAATCGGTAGTTTGTGCAAATGTATTAACGGTAAATAAAACACAAACTACAAGTATAATTCTTTTCATAAATTCTTAATATATAACGGTTACAGTACCAGCTTTCTTAAATATCCCACCATCACCACCTAACACCTCAATTTGATAATAATACGACCCTTCTTGCACTTTTTTATTAGCAAAAGTACCATCCCAACTCTTTTCAATTGATTCACTCATAAACAACAACTCTCCCCATCTATTAAAAATACGGATATTAAATGTTTTTATATTAATGCCTTGTATTACAAACAACTCATTATGATCATCACTATTAGGAGTGAATGTATTTGGAATAAACAGATTAGTTTGAGGTTGAGTATGGACAATAGCAAATTCAGATTCATCCTCACAACCATTAAGATCTCTTACCCAAACATAAAAAATACCCGAATCGGAAACTGTTAATTCAGGCAAAGTATCTAATTCTAACCCTTCTGAATCATACCACTGGTACATGGAATAATTACCAACTCCTAATACTATAGTTTCTCCCTCATAAATAAAAGATTCTGCAGGAGATATATTTGCCACTGGCAAGGGATAAACGATAACTTGTGCGGTACCAATAGTATTTGCAAGACAATCATTAACATCATCTGCAACTACAACATCATAAACCCCTGAATTTGATGTAGTAAATAGATAATTAGCAGAAGGAATACTTTGGATAGCCTGACTACTTAATCCATTTGTAAATTCTAAATCCCAAGGCAATAAACCGTTAAAGGTAAAACTGACACCAATAGTAGTTCCATCATCACAAATTGACCCACCACCACTTACAGTTACGGTTCCAGGCGTATCTTCTGTAATTTCTATTGCATCAGAATCAGAACAACCATAAATACCTGCAACAGTAACAACATAATTTCCTTCAGCAATAGCTATACTCGAATTTATTGACCCATCATTCCATACATAAGAAAATGGAGGAGCACCTCCAATAATATTGGGTGTAAGAATTGTAGTTGTATTACATGGAATAGTGTAATCTACACCTAAATCAATCACTGGGGCTGCTGCATAGATAACCTCTAATGTGTCAGCACCTGAACACCCAAAAAAATCAGTAACAACTACATTATATATTCCTTCTGAAAACACCAACATACTATCAGTATTTCCAGAATTCCACAAATAAGAATAAGGAGCGGTACCTCCAGAAACTATAGGATCAATTAGCGTATCAGCATTACAAGGAATCATAAAATCAGCACCTAAATCAATTGAAGGAGGTACATCATAAGTAATTTCTAGCGTATCAGCACCTGAGCAACCATAAAAATCAGTTACAACAACACTATGCACGCCTTCTGAAAACACCATCATACTATCGATATCTCCAGAATTCCACAAATAAGAATAAGGAGCTGTCCCTCCTGAAACTATAGGGTCAATTAATGTATCAGCATTACAAGGAATCATAAAATCAGCACCCAAATCAAAAGTTGGATAATCACCTTCTACCACTATCAAGGTATCTGAGATAACAGCACAACCAGCAATATCTGCTGAAACCACATAAAGACCCGCACCAACTGTTATGCTTGAATTAGTACTAAATACTACTGATGTAGAATCAAACCACTGATAAGTAGCGCCCACTCCTCCATTTGCAGTTAGTGTAACTGTTGAATTACAAGGAATATTCATAATTGCAGAATCTATCCCTAAATCATCTGCAATTGACAAAGGAGGAGAATAAAAACTTCCTGCCTCCAACCAGACATAAGAGCTTAAGCCTTGATCTGAACCATCAGCAATAGCTAACTTGATATGATAAGTTGCACCACATTGAACTAATGCCTGTGCAGTAAAAACAGTAGTATGACCATCCGCATCAGCAATAGTATCAAGCCCTGTCCCTTGATTAGGAACAAAGTATTGCTGATTGATTGGAGTAACACTATTAACTGAAGAAATAGTTATAGGTAATGGAGGATTTGTATTTGGAACAACTGCTAAATTAATTGCTCCATTTGCCCAAGGGCCTGCAATACCCGGACCTGACAAAAAGAACCCAAAAACATCATTGTATTGCGTGTTTTCCCAAGCAAAATATTCTTGAGAGCCAAAAGCATAACGAAATTCCATTGAATCAGATGTTGGAACAAAATCAAACTCTAAAATAGCTACATCATTAATTGAACTGACTGAAAAAGATTGCCCAATCATTCCAGGA
>JBLGCF010000009.1:0-18383 GCA_047617145.1 Thalassomonas sp.
ATATCTACTTTTAACTGCTCGTGCCAAGCGTTTAGGGCTTTATCAATATTTTCCTTGGTAAACCAAGGGTTGAGTACCTCTGCAGAGTACAATTTTTCTGCTGACTCTTGCTGTATCTCCGTTTTTAAATATTCCCCTAAATGAGTAAATGCCTGTATTCTTGCTTGTAAATTCATCAAATAATTATCTTTGTGCAAAAGTAATTTTTTGTCACCATCCTCTAAATGAAAAAACTAATATTAATTAACATTCTTGCATTTTTATGCATTTCAGCATTCGCCCAAAAAGGAAACAATAGCCTGTTTGCTGAATATGAGGACACCCTAAAGATAATGGCACACCAAATTATGAATGCTGAAACGGAAGCTGAAAAACGCATAGCCAATACTGCATTCATTACTAACCTTACTGAAGTACTGCAATACGAAAAAGCGTTCAAATTCCCCTTTGATTCCCTTCCTACTATTGCTCGTATCACTTCCCCCGATAATACTTTTCGTATTTTCAACTGGCTACTGAAAAAAGACAATGGAGCTTATGAATATTTTGGGATTGTGCATTATCACAACAAAAAACGCAAGCGCTATGAAATCATCCCGCTAGTGGACAATTCTGCTAATATCCGTAATGCCGAGCAACAAGATCTAGATGCTAAAAATTGGTATGGTGGGCTATACTACCAAATTGCATACATCAAAAAAGTAGGGAGGAAATACTACACCCTCCTATCTTGGGATGGAAATGATGGTTACAGCACCAAAAAGATAATGGATGTCATGTATTTTTCAGGAAAAAATAAAATCAAATTTGGTCTTCCTATCTTCAAGCAGAACAAAAAAGAAAGTCAGAAAAGAGTTATCCTTGAATATGATTCCAAAACGAGCATTAGCGTAAAGTACCACAACAAAGAACAAAGGATAGTTTTCAATCATTTAGTACCTCCAAGAAAAGACTTAGCAGGATTAGAAGAATACTACATACCTGAAGGAACTTTTAATGCCTACCAGTACAACAAAGGAAAATGGTGGCTGCAACAAGATGTGGATATTAGGAATCAGGAGAAAGAAAAAAGAATTAAAAAACCCAAAAGAGGACTTGTACCGAGATAGAAAATAGAAAAAATCTAACCTCTCATATCTAATTTATATGCTCAAACACTTTCCTTCCAAACTAATAATTGCTGGCTGTGATGAAGCTGGTAGAGGTTGCTTGGCTGGGCCTGTGGTTGCGGCTGCAGTTATTTTACCTAAGAGTTTTAAGAATAACATACTGAACGATAGCAAGGTGTTATCCGAAAAAAAGAGAGATGCCCTACAACCAATTATTGAAAAGGAGGCTATAGCTTTTGCAGTAGGTATTGTATCTCCTGCTGAGATTGATAAAATAAATATCCTAAACGCATCCTTTTTGGCAATGCACAGGGCTATTGAAGGTTTAAATACCAAAGCTGAATTTTTGCTAATTGATGGAAACCGTTTCAATCCTTACCCTGAAATTCCACACGAGTGCATTATAAAAGGGGATGGGAAATTCCTGGCCATAGCAGCTGCATCCGTGCTTGCTAAAACCTACAGAGATGATATTATGAAAGGATTGGATGTTAAATTCCCTACCTATAACTGGAAGCAAAACAAGGGATACCCCACCAAACAACACAGAAAAGCGATAGCAGAATTTGGAGTAAACCAGCACCACAGAAAAACTTTTCAACTACTTCCTAATCAGCTCGTTTTAGACGTATAAATTACTAATTTTGGGGTTCTGATTTCAAAAACTGCCATGCTTAGTAAAATACTGAAAATTACCACTCCTATATTACTTATTTTCATCATCCTTTTCATAGGATACAACAGCTATAAGCAAGTTACTGAAAATACTGAAAATCCACTGAATATCATACCAACAAATGCAGCTGTAATTTTACAATGCAATGATGCTGATGCACTTTACAACAGCTTAAATACTACTGATATTTGGAAGCACTTGCGCAACATCAGTATAGTGGACAGCATCAATAATAAAATTAAAGGAATTAGTAGTTTCTACAATCAACACCCACTTATTTTTAAGAACCACACCCTGTTTATTTCCTTTCATAAAGTGGGTGCTAGCAATAGCGGTTTACTCTTTAGTAGTAATTTTGACAGAAAGGCAGCACTTGAAAACTCTCAAGTACATAATTTACTAGGGAAACTTATAGCAGAAGGACAATACAACAACCAACCTATCTTTGAATTGCTACATAAAGGCAGCACTCTATTTGTAAGTTTTAAAGGAGATATTGTGTTCTTTTCAGAAAATAAAATGCTTGTAGAGGATGCTATAAGAGCCAGTGTAGCAGAGGACAAACTACTAGTCAACCCTGAGTTTAATACCGCCTACAAAACAATTAGCAAGTCAGCTGATATAAACCTATACTACAACTACAATT
This sequence comes from Thalassomonas sp., assembly GCA_047617145.1. Taxonomy (GTDB): domain Bacteria; phylum Bacteroidota; class Bacteroidia; order Flavobacteriales; family BACL11; genus UWMA-0277. Next base: position 2,432 of record JBLGCF010000009.1, read on the forward strand.
CCCTAATTGAATACAGCAATATATTCACCAGGAAAGCCCTTTCTACTACTGATTTTTCTGGGTGGGTAGCTACCGATCTTAGCCTAAAAGATAAGCTAATAATAGCCAATGGTTTTGGTGCTTTCAATAAACCAACTATTAACTTTACGGATGTACTTAACAATCAATCAACTGAGCCTATAGGGATTACAGCTATTATTCCTGAAAATACTTCTCTGTTATTCAGTATTGGCTTTGATAATGCCAAGCAATTGTACGATCAGAAAAACAAAATACTACAACAACAAAATAATTTCTGGAGCTGGGACAAACACAGAAAAATCATACAAGATAGCAACAATGTAGACTACAATGAGTTTATTAATGAATTACAAGGGGAAGTAGGGATTTTCAACACTTCAGCTACTCAAAGCGAGCAGCAACAATATACTTTCTTTAAAAGTAAGAATTCAATAACCGCAAGTAGCCTAATGCAAGGCTTAGTTTTTGATAGAAAGCCTTATTCTGAATATAGCATTAGCAGCATAAAAGACGCCAATATCACCGCTCAGTTGTTTGGGGATTTATTCAACAATACCACTCCCTACTTCACCACTATTGACGATTATTTTATTTTTGGCACTACCATAGCTTCTTTGGAATATTTAATTGACAACTATACAAGTGACAATACTTTAGCCAACAGTCAACACTTTAGCAAATACAATAGTTATCTATCTTCAAAATCAAACCTATTTTTCTACATCAACGCAGGTAAAATAGCCGCTACTTTAAAAGATAAACTACAAAACACCTACGGAAAAAGACTTAATTTTAATCCAGATTCCATTGCTAAATTCACTGCTTTTTCTCTGCAGATGACCAGCAAAAAAGACTTGCTCCTAAACAATATTAATCTGTTTTACGACAGTGATTTTAAGGAAGCAATAAAGGAAGAATGGTTTAAGCAATTGGACACTTCCATTAGCATGCACCCACAATTTGTGTACAATCATTTTACCAAAGAGAAAATAATAATAGTACAGAATGATGAGCATAAAGTATTTGCAATCAATTCTAAAGGAAAAGAATTATGGAACCTGCAGTTGGATTCAAGAATACTAGGAGAAATATCAAGTATTGATGCATATAGAAATAGTAAATACCAATGCCTATTCAATACTGAAAATCAGTTGTATTTAATTGATAGAAATGGCAAGCATGTTGACGGCTTCCCTCAGTTGTTACCAAGCAACACAACAATAGGCCATGCCCTATTTGACTATAACAATACTAAAAAATACCGTATCCTTATTGTTGGAGAAGATAACAAGATTTATAATTTGGATAAGAAAGGAAAGAAAGTAAAGGGTTGGAAATATGCAAAAAACAGCAATAGAATAAAGCAAACTCCTCAATATTTCAAAACAGGCACTAAGGATTATATCCTTGCTGAACGCAACAATAGCACCACACAGTTATTAGCAATTAATGGTAGCGGAAGAGTGCAATTCGAACAAGGTATTCAATTCAATGGAAACCCTATTCGCCTAGACAAAAATGGAACACTTTACGCAATTACTACTGAAGGGAAACTTTGGAGAGGAACTTTAGATGGGAATAGCAGCCAGATTTCACTGCCTAATTTAGTGGCTACTTCTTTGTTTTTGGTTGAGGAAAAAGAAAATGAAAAACAATTTATCTACACCAATAATAAAAGAGTATTTATTGTAAATACTGATTTTGAAACCATCCATTCTTTTGAACTTTCCAATACCATTACAAGCTTAGTTAGCAATAGTAAAGGATTAATGATTACTACCGATAATGAGTTGTATCTTTGGAGTACTGATGTAGTTATAGAGGGCTTCCCTATTGATAGTGATGGCTACTTCAATATGGCTGATATTGACAATAATGGAAAAATGAATCTGCTGAATACTAAAAACGGATTTATCTACAATTACGAATTAGCGGATTAGTTCAGTAAGTAACTTAAGCTAAAATAAGGAATTACTTTATAGTCCATTTCAAATAAAGGCAGTTGTATTCCTACTCTTATCAATACAGAATTATAACGTTTATTTTTACTTGCTTTTCTGTACATCAACTCAGCTGAAATTTGAGGGATTATATCCTTTTCTTTAGTGGGAAGGTAAATAACTCCTGCATTAGCTCCAGTATAAAATTTATTGAAAAGTTCATAATGACAACCTGCATTGGCTCCCGTAAATACAAAAGAAGTATTTACTTCAGCAAATACTAATGTTTTCTTCTGAAAATAGAAAGCTCCCAATCCTGTTAAGTAAGGTAATCCATAAGCATGTGCAAAGTAGAGTTGCTTATCTTTTCCTGCACCTTTATCAAATCTACTCAAATCATAGCGTTCAATCAAGTCAATCAATAATGTTGAGTACTTAGGATTGGTGGCATAACCTGCCTTTTTCAGCCCTTTTGCCCACTTTTTATAATCTGTTTTTTGGTATTCAAACAAAAAAGAATACCGCCCTCTTTCAGTTAGGAAAAGGGAATGATCTCTGTAGGATTCTGAAACTTTACTATACTTTCTGAAACACTCTCCTTTTTCATCATCATCCTCAATAATTGTTTTACCGTTCCAATTGCTATGACACTTAATTCCAAAATGATTTTTACCCTCTACTGCTAATCGGCTTTCTCCATTTCCACTCTCTAGTATCCCCTGTGCTAAAGTAATAGAGGCTGGAATTCCATACCTATCCATTTCAGCAATAGCACTACTACTATATTTTGAAATATAGCTTTCAGTTTTGTTTTGAGCCACTGCAAAAAAGGGAGAAAAGAGGAAAAAAATTAATAAGCATTTTTTCATGACACTAAAATAGAAAAGCCATTCAACCTATTTACACCCAAAAAATATATATTTGAACACTAATTTTTAATAAATATATTTTGAAAAGAAAACATTTTCTACAATCCGTTTTAGGGGCAAGTGCGTTTTTAGGTTTGCCTTTCACTGCTTTGGGTAACGATAGCACTACCATTCAGGAGTTAATAAACAACACCAAAAGAGATGTTAAAGGGACTATGTTTGGCTTTTCTACCGACCCTATCAGCAAGGTAAGAGTTGGAATTATTGGTTTAGGAAATAGAGGCAATACCTTACTGGAAATGTTTCAGTACTTGGTGGAAAATGAAATGGCTGAAATAATAGCCTTATCAGATATTTCAGAAGAAAAAGTAAATAAAGCAGCTGAGAAATTAGCCGTTTGGCAAAGCAAGAAGCCAGTCCTTTATCACAAATCAAAATCGGAATGGGAAAAATTAGCCAAAAGGGATGATATTGATTTGGTCATTATTGCAACTCCTTGGGATTTGCACACACCAATGGCAATCTATTGCATGGAAAACGGAAAACATGTTGGCAGTGAAGTGCCTTTCGCCTCCACTATTGAGGATTGTTGGAAAATTATTGAAACGGCTGAACGCACCCAAAAACATTGCATGATGATGGAAAATTGCAATTATAATGAAGAAGAGCTTTGGGTATTAAACATGATACAAGAAGGTGTATTTGGTGACATAACACACACTGAGGGCGCTTATCTTCATGATTTAAGGGCATTAATGCTACACGATACTTACTATGAAGGACAATGGCGTTTACACGAACATGCCGAAAGAAATGGAAATTTCTACACCACACATGGTTTAGGGCCAATTGCCTTTTATTTAGGCATTGGAAGGGGCGATACTTTCTCGCACCTTACCTCAATGAGCAGTAGAGAACTGAACCTTAGTATTGCTGCTAAGCAATACAATCATCCCATACAAACCTACAAGTGTGGGGACATGAATAATACCCTAATCAAAACTGAAAAAGGAAAAACAATTTTATTGCAATTTGATGTACATACAGGCAGGCCTTATTCTAGGATTAATAAAGTTGTAGGAACAAAAGCAGTACATGATGGCTACCCAAGCCGCTTGTATATTGAAGGAGAAAAACCTGAATATTGGGGACACAATTGGCTGGAAGAAAAAGCGTATAAGGAGTACAAAAGCAAGTACCAACATCCAATAATTAAAAAACTAAAAACCGTAAGTCAAGGCTTTAAACAAGGGCATGGCGGCATGGACTTTGTTATGATTTATCGTTTGGTAAAATGCTTAAATTTAGGTTTACCACTAGATATAAATGTATACGACAGTATTCTGTGGAGTGCCATCACTCCTCTTTCTGAACTTTCGGTGGCTGCCAATAGTCAATCCATTATTGTACCTGATTTCACAGGAGGAACTTGGAGAAAAGAAAATCCATTAGAGATTATGAGGGAAGTTTAACCCCTAACCTTTCATTCATTCCTTTATTTCCTTGCAAACCGCCTGTATGAATAGCTAAAATTGAACTTCCTCTAGGGAAGTAATCTTTAGCAACTAAATCCAAAATACCCATCATCATTTTTCCTGTATAGATAGCATCTAAAGGAATATCATGTATAATATTGAACTCATTTATAAATTCAACTAATTCTTTATTTACTTTAGCATAACCATCTCCAGCATAGGTATTTATAAATTTATAATTAAATTTATTTACCCAACAACCAATATCTTTTTCTAATTGTTCAAATCCTTTAATAGCAGGGAAACCAATTACAGTTTGTTTGCTATTAGTTGAATTAATAACTCCTGCAATTGTACCTCCAGTACCCACTGCACAACAAACAAAGTCCTGAGTGCTACTTACATCAAGAATCTCTTCCGTACCTTTTATCGCTAATTGATTTGTCCCACCTTCTGGTACAAGATAAAAATCATCAAATTTACTTTTTAAGTTATTAATAAATTCTGTGGTAGTTTTCAGGCGATAATCACTTCTACTCACATAATGGATATGCATCCCTTGCTCCTTAGCAAATTGCAAAGTTAGATTTAAAGGCAAATGCTCCTCACCCCTAATAACTCCAACACTTTTAAGTCCATTTTCCTTAGCAGCACAGGCAGTTGCCATAATATGATTAGAATAAGCGCCTCCAAAAGTCAGAAGAGTTTTGAAACCCTGCTTTTTTGCTTCAATCAGATTATATTTAAGTTTATACCATTTATTCCCAGAAATATGTTGGTGAGTTTGATCAGTTCTCTTAATAAAAAGTTTGATTTCTTTCTCTTTCAAAAGAGGTAATGATATTTCTTGAGTTTTGATTTCCATTCGGACAAATATCTTAATTTTGCAGTAATTCATGAAAGAATTTTCAAAAATAGATAAACTAGATAAAGATGAGTATTATCACTCATCAGAAGGATATGTTATCTTTACTGAAAAGTATCATTTAAAAAGAGGTTATTGTTGCAATAACAACTGCAAACATTGTCCTTATAAAAAAGAAACAAAGAATAAGAAAAATGACAAATCTTAAACAAGCCATTTTACAAGGAATTCCATCAGAACTTCCTGCAAAAAAAAACATCAACCCTAGTATTAGCCATGCTCCTAATAGGAAAGATATCTTAAATAAAGAAGAGAAGAAATTAGCAATTCGTAATGCTTTGCGTTATTTTCCTGAGCACATGCACCCTACTTTAGCTCCAGAATTTGCTGAGGAATTGAAAACTTATGGTAGAATTTATATGTACCAATTCATGCCAAATTATGAAATAAAAGCAAGGCACCTAGAAGATTTTCCTCATAAAAGCAAACAAGCGGCAGCAATACAAATGATGCTTTCCAATAACCTAGATAGTGCAATAGCACAACATCCTGAGGAATTGATTACTTATGGCGGAAATGGTGCTGTATTTCAAAACTGGGCTCAGTACCTTCTGACTATGCAGTACTTGGCCATAATGAATGATGAGCAAACCTTAGCTTTATATTCAGGACACCCTATGGGATTATTCCCTTCACATAAAGATGCTCCTAGAGTTGTAGTAACTAACGGAATGATGATTCCTAACTATTCCAAACCTGATGATTGGGAAAAATTTAATGCTTTAGGCGTTACTCAATACGGTCAAATGACAGCAGGTTCATTCATGTATATTGGCCCTCAAGGAATCGTACACGGAACTACTATTACAGTATTAAATGCAGCACGAAAAATTGACCCAAAAGCAGAAGATTTAAGCGGTAAAATATTCATTACTGCAGGCCTTGGAGGAATGTCTGGCGCACAACCAAAAGCAGGAGTTATTGCAAAAGGAGTCTGCATAGTTGCAGAGGTAAATCCACAGGCAACTTACAAGAGAAACGAACAAGGTTGGGTGGATGAAGTATACAAGGATTTAGACACATTACTAGATAGAGCAATTACAGCAAGAACCAACAAAGAGGCTGTTTCTATAGCTTATGATGGAAACATAGTTGACCTTTTGGAAAGGATAGTTGAACGCAATATTTATATTGAAATTGGTTCTGACCAAACTTCATTACATAACCCTTGGGCAGGTGGCTACTACCCTGCTGGAATGAGTTATGAAGCTGCCAATGAAATGATGGCAAACAATCCTGAGCAGTTTAAAAAAGAAGTTCAAAAAACTTTAGTTCGCCATACTAATGCAGTCAATACTTTAAGTGAAAGAGGTATGTACTTTTTTGATTATGGAAATGCTTTTTTACTAGAAGCTAGTCGTGCAGGAGCTGACATCTTAAATGAAAAAGGAGATTTTAAATATCCATCTTATGTACAAGATATTATGGGACCAATGTGTTTTGATTATGGTTTTGGTCCTTTCAGATGGGTTTGTGCTTCTAACGATCCTAAGGACTTAGTAATTACAGATAGAATTGCTTGTGAGGTACTAGAAGAGATTATTAAGCACTCCCCTGCTGAAATTAAGTTGCAGATGAGCGATAACATCAACTGGATAAAAGCTGCAGGAGAAAACAAAATGGTAGTCGGCTCTCAAGCCCGTATTTTATATGCTGATGCGGAAGGTAGAATGAAAATTGCTGAAGCCTTTAACAATGCGATTGCTAGTGGTGAGCTTTCTGCCCCTGTTGTTTTGGGTCGTGATCATCATGATGTATCAGGAACGGATTCTCCTTACAGAGAAACATCCAATATTTATGATGGCTCACAGTTTACTGCTGATATGGCAATACAAAATGTTATTGGTGATAGCTTCAGAGGAGCTACTTGGGTTTCTATCCATAATGGTGGTGGTGTTGGCTGGGGAGAAGTAATCAATGGTGGTTTCGGTATGTTGTTGGACGGTAGTGCTGATGCAGAAAGAAGATTAAAATCCATGTTGTTTTGGGATGTAAACAATGGAATCTCTAGGAGAAGTTGGGCAAGAAATAAAGAAGCCAACTTTGCAATAAAAAGAGCTATGCAAATGAATCCTGACCTAAAAGTAACTATCCCAAACATTGCTGATGATAGTTTAATAAATTCATTAGACTTATAAAAAATGTCAGTAATCGTAAATCCTTCTATTTTTAAATTCTTAACTGCCCTTAAGAAAAATAATACTAGAGAATGGTTTGCTAAAAACAAAGACTATTACCTTAAAGAAGACGCAAAAATAAAAGAATTCTTTACTGCTATAACTGAAAAGTTGTCTGCTATTGATAATATAGCAGGAATGAAAGCCTATAGAATTTACAGAGATATTCGTTTTTCAAAAGATAAAACTCCTTACAAAACCTACAGAAGTTGCAGCTATAAAAGAGCCACTGAAGCATTAAGAGGAGGTTATCATTTAGAAATTACTCCAGGAGGAAGTTTTTTAGCAGCAGGATTTTGGCAGCCTAACAAAGAGGATTTATTCAGAATCAGAAAAGAATTTGAGATGGACAGTTCTTATATTCAAAAGATACTTTCTGACAAGAAGTTTACAAAACTATTTGGGGGTTTTTACACTAGAAATTCACTTAAGGTAGCGCCAACAGGTTTTGACAAAAACCACCCTAATATTGACTTAATTAGGAAAAAGGATTTTATCGTATTGCGTAAATTTTCAGATAAGGAAGTATTATCCAAAGATTTTCATATCACTGTAATTAACTCCTTTAAAGCAGTTCGCCCATTCTTTAACTACATGAGTGATGTATTGACTACCAACCTAAATGGCGAGTCTATTTTGGAGGAATAGTTATTCAATAACAATCTTCTTTTCTACTGTTCCATTAGTATAATGATAAAAGAGAGTTACATTCTTTTTTCTATTCACCTTCCTACCCAATACATCTGTAATTTTAATTAACTTTTTATCAGAACTGATCTCGTCTATAGAAGTTAAAGGAAAATCAACCGCATAATATACTGCCTGACTTTCGCAACCCAAAGCATCAGTAGCAATAAAATAATGCTGCCCATTTATAGATGGAAAAAAAGATTGTAAACCACTCGTATTCAAAAATTGTTGCACAAAACTACCAGGACCATAAACAGCATAGGTATAAGGAGGTACTCCTCCATTTGCAACCACCATTATTTCTGGGGCATTAGCAGCAATAATCCCAACAGGATCAGAAACATTAAGTTGAGTAATCACCAAACTATCGCACATATTACTACTTAGTAAAGTATCATAATAAGTATTGCTTGTATTGTAAACCGATTGACCAACCACAACATAATCACCTGCACAAATATCAATACTATTAGTAGTTGTATAAAAAGGATGGACAATTAAATTAGTAGTTACCACACTATCACAGCCAAAGGTGGTTTGTAAAACATCCGTATAGTTTCCTGTTGAAACATAGGCATTACTCCCTACTGTAAATGATTCACCAAAGCATAATTCCAAATTAAAATTAGTAGATAAATTAAAAGTATTACATGGAGGGCACATAACAACATCTTGAGTACACATAACACCATTAGTTAAAGTTACAGTAATTGTATCATTTTCATATCCTAAGGCTGAATAAACAACTTGATAAGAACCAGAGTTAATAATAGCCGTTTGATAATCTCCAACTAAATTTGAAACTTCAGTAGTTGTTGCGTTTAACACCTCAACAATAACATTTGAAATAGGAGAAGAAGTAGAGCAATCCGTAATATTACCTTCCAAATAACAAGCTTGCTGAAAATCGCGACCATAAACCAATAACCTACCCTGCCCATTACTACTATTAATATCGGATGAGATTATATTTCCTGAAGGTAAATAAGGGTAAGTTCCCCAACACCCATCAAAACCATTTCCACTACCAGAATACGAATCATAATAGGCTACTTCAATCATATAATTAGGATTCGTAATATCGTGTACTGTTGTTCCGTCACGATAATAAGAAGTAATTAAAAAGTTTCCATCTACAAAAGTATTATGTGGTATACTATTACTACCAGGATTTGATTGAATTCTATCCACTTCCTGAATATTATTTACATCTGAAATATCAAAAGCTGTTAGATAAGCATCTGACTGTTCATCAGTAGTAAATACATAATTTGCATCATCAGAAACCCAAGCGTTATGTGTAAAAGCATTTGGTGTTATTTGCGCACCTAAAGTTACAGGATTAGTCTTATCACTTACATCAACAATATACACTTTACCTGCATAGACACAACCTGAATACATGGTATCTCCTCTTACCATACCATCATGTATATATTGCTCATCCCATTGCCCTAAATGAGTTGGGTTTGTTGGGTTAGTTGCTACATCCAAAAAAATAGCACCATTAGCTGGGGGAGGAAAACCTGCTGGATTAGAAGCTCCAAAAATATAACAGATTCCATTTTCATCAATAAACAAATCATGAGCTGCCTCCCAATGCAAAGTAATTCCTGTTGTAGGGTTTACAAAATCCATTACATGCCAAAAAGTATTACCTGTCATATCTGTTAAGTCAATAATCAAAAGCCCTGCATCAGATTCGGTAGTTACATAAGCATAATTTCCATAGGTTTTTATATCTCTCCAAGTAGAATAAATATCAGCTATAAAAAATTCCTCAAAAGGAGCTGAAGGGCTTGTAACATTTACACAAGAAACTCCATTTCTTAAACCTACTAACGCATATTCATTTTCACTAGCATCCACCCAACCCCAAATATCATTTCCTTTAGTTGTAGGGTAATCATAAGTTCCTAGAAGGTTCATGTTCCAACTGCTCTGTGCTGAAAGCATAAAAGGAAATAATAAGGTAATAAAAAATATTCTTTTCATCTATATCTTTTTGGGAGCTAATTTATAAATTATTACAATATGCAATAATCCAATTAATTGTACAAATAAAATATAAAAAGGCCAATCGCCAATTATTAACGGGTTATCTACTAATGGTTTAGACAATAAGAACATATAATTCGTATCAAGTATTAAATTAAGTGAGAAAACAATTATAAATACAATTTGTGCTCTAAGGAAAGTTTTCCACCAACTAAATATTCTTAGTTTATAATTCATTAGAAACATTAAATACAAAGGCACTAAAATTAAACTAGCATGCATAAAATAATATTCAAATATATACCAGTTAGTTGAACCCCAAATAAGTTCAGGAGTTATTAGGGCATTTAATGCTGAGGGCATAGCCAAAAGTAAAGTCCACTCGTACATCCACTGTTTTTTATTCAGTAAAACTAAAATACAAATAAAGTAAGATATACTGCACAAATGTAAAGGTAGAAAATCTTGAATTGTCCAATTACCAATAAGTATGGTGAAAATATTAGTAGTCACATAAATAATAATAGCTAAATACGCAAAATACGTACCTGTTTTTTCTTTAAATGCAATTGATTTATTTATTAAAGATAGAAGTACTAAGCTGATTACAACAAAACAACATACTATACCTTTCCACCATAGAGGAGATAAAGGGATAATTAATTCGTGTATTGGCATAATCTATCTTAAAATTAACTTCTTATTAATTGTTGATGCTGAAGTTTCTATTCTTATCAAGTAAACTGACTTAGCGAAATTATCAAGGTTTATTTTCTTTTGATAAAAACCTGAAAAATTAATTAATTTATCTTCAAAAACAACCACACCTAACACATTTAATATACTAATTGTAAAATTACCATTTTCAATACTTTTAAAATTAATTACAACTAAACCTTCCGTTGGATTTGGAAAAATACTTATCCCAGTAATTGTTTCATTTTCATGAATAGCATTAACATCATCAACTAAAAAATAAACAGTGTCACTTGTACAGTTATAGGCATCAGTTACTAACAGCCAAAATATCCCGGAAGTTAAAGGGGTAATACTTGAAGTTATTTCCCCTGTGCTCCATAAATAAAAATAAGGCGAAAATCCACCCAATACATTACTTACTAATTGAGTGGCGCTCCAAACTATCTCAGCATCAATATTAGGCACAACAGTAAGGTTAGTATTTATAGTACTATCGCAACCCAATGGAGTGGTAAGGTTATCAAAATATGAACCTGGTGCACTATAATTATTATTTCCTATTACATATGTACCCCCTTGGCAAATAGTCTGATTATTTACAATGACTACTGAAGGGATAACCGATAAATTAGTAGTTATGATACTATCACAACCATTCAAGCTTATAGTATCAATATATATTCCTGAAGCAGAATAACTATTATTTCCTACCTGTAAGGACAAGCCTTCACAAATACTAACCTGTTGAGTATAGACAGTACCTTGCACTACTGAAAGCTGTGTTATTATAATACTATCGCAACCCAAGTTAGTAGTGAATGTATCAGAATAGTTACCTGTTACAGTATAATAATTCCCACCTACTGATATGCTATCACCATTACAAATTGAAATAGATTGATTGCTAGTAGAATTACTATTTATTATGGCATCAACAGTTGAAACTACTGAGATACAAGGGGAAGCCTGTACTTCCCAATCGTAAAAGAAATAATAATACCCTGCTGATGCAGTAGTACCTGTTATTGCCACAACATCATTTATAGTGTATGGAAATACTGCCCCTGAACTCGTTCTGAACAAATCAGAATTAGGATCACTAATACCCAATTGCATATTATTCTGCACAGGCAAGCTAAAATTAAGATTTATTCTAAATCCGTTAGGTGAAAAAGGAATATAGACTATAGTATCACTAAGGACAGCATTGCTACTGTTCCTAAGTTCAATAGTTCTGTACCCATCAGAACCCGCATACACAAGTACCGATTTTAAAGTTGATGATTTATAATTATCAAATATTAAATGTCTATCCCCTTGAAAGTAACTTCCAACACCAAAATTATTATCAATAGGTCCTCCGTTAAGTATAGGAAAATCATAAATTGACTGTGCATAGTAAGTTGTAGAACTACTTAATACAGGCGTAACAAAGGAAGTTCCTGTTGCTAATAAATTAGTTGTTGCAGCATCAGCATACCAATTAACTGTTCCGTTACTTACTAAGGCATTCAGAGTAAGGGAGCTACTATAACAGGAAGTTGCCCCTGTAGTTTGCAAATTCAAATCAATAATGCTTAAATGATTTATCAATATCAAGGAATCACTTCCATATTGATTAGTTGCAGTTAGCTTTATCGTATAACTACCACTATTAAAGTAAGTATGCGTAGGGTTTTGTACATTTGAAGTACTTCCATCTCCAAAATCCCATAACCATGCACTAGGGCCATTTGATGATAAATCAGTAAAATTGATGGTTGTATTACAGCTTACTGTATCACTCAAAACAAAATTAGTAGATGGTGGTGTAGTTGGAAATACACAAGTCCAATTTGCCTCAAAACCTGTCCCATTAACTCCTGCATCAGCATGCAAGTAAACTGTTAAAGCTCCCCCACTTGAAAATAGAGTTCCTGGGCTACCAGTTAAGGTATTGCAATACTGGCCTAATGAATTTGCTGAAGTATCAGCACCATCAAATATTTCAATATAATCCCAGTTACAATTTGTTGATGATGAAGGAGCTTCAATATCAAAACTTGTAAAGTTCAAAGTAATTTGACTACTCCCTTGTGGTGCTATTGTTATCCAACTGTTATTATTGTCATAATAGTTTCCATTAGGCCCTCCTACATCATACAATGTTCCATTACAGGCCGTTTGTGTAACACCTGACCCTGATGATGGTAAAGTAATAACACAAGGATTATTTGGATCAATACTTATGATTGATTGTTGCATTATACTATCAACCCCTAGCGGACCATTAGCTATTAAGTAAACAGTAAATAGGCCATAGCTAGTATAAGTATGGATTGGGTTAGTAGCTGTACTTGTATTTCCATCTCCAAAATCCCAGAAATAGGAATTAGAATAATAAGAATTATTGAAAAAACTTACATCAGCAGGAACATTACAAAATATAGAATCGCTAAACGAAAAATTAGCAATTGGTGGTGAGGTAATTAGCAAATCAATATTCCATAAACCTCTACCATAAGTAGCTGCAATTAATTTATTGGACTGGTATTGAATTTCCAATTCATTAACAATAACGTTCGGTAAACTATTATTATTAAACATGTTCCAATCCGTCAGAGTTGAATCGGTAGTAAACACACCCAAATCAGTACCAATATATAAGTTTTCTAAATTACTACTTTCGTCCAACACAATACAATTAACAGGTATATTTGGTAGCGTTCCTGATATATTTACCCATGTATTTCCTCCATCAATTGTTTTATATACTTTTTCAGAAGAAGTATAGCCCGATAAAGTAACCCAAACTTTATTAGCATCAGTAGGATGAACAATAATATAGCTAATCGTTTTATAGGGTAAATTGTTATTTATATTCGACCAAGAACCACCCCCACTTGTAGTAGTAAATATATTTGCACCATCCGAAAAATAGATAACATTACTGTTTGATTTGGAAACGCCTATTTCATCAATCTTACCACCATTGGTTTCGTTATTTGTAATAATGCTCCAGCTATTTCCTCCATCAGTAGTTTTATGCAGCTCATCATAACCTATATACATTGTTTCCGGATTATTTCTATCCAATTCATAAGGGGTTTCCCATGCACCATTATTGGATGGCCCTATACTTGAAAAACTATTTCCACCATTGGTGGATTTACGAATATCACCATAATACAAGGCACCATACATAATATTAGCATTTGTATAATCAATAATACATTCCATACCATCACCTCCAATTACGGCATCCCAATTACTAGCTGTTTTTAAAAATGTTCCATTGTCCTGAGCTCCAGTAATTACCTTGTCCTGTACGGTTTGTGAAACACCTAAACTATAAAACTGTGTAATTTGTAATCCATCAGAAATATCTGTCCAATAATTACCGTTATCGGCAGAATAATAAAGCCCTCCATCATTTCCCGAATACACATAATTATTAAGTGGATTATACTTTAGCATATGTTCATCAGCATGCATATAATTAGCACCTCCTCCTCCGTACCAATGTGTATTTATATTCCAACTTTGTCCACCATTAGTCGATTTCCAACAATTTACTCCTCCAACAAATAAAGTGTTTTCATCCTGAGGAGAAACTTCAAAAGCTAAATCGTACCAAGCTTGCCCGTCAGAATCAGAACCAGTAGTTGACCAGCCTAATAAATTAGGACTATTTGCCTGTTGTATCCATGTTTGCCCTTCATTAGTTGATTTGTATACCCCATAAAACCCATTATTATTCCCACCAAACAAGGCATATACTACTGAAGGATTGTCAGCTGTAACACCGACACAAGCTCTTACCACATCCGATTGTGAAGGCAATCCTGTTCCAGCTTGAGCCCATGTAATTCCATTATCAGATGATTTATAAACGGAAGTAGAACCCTTTGAACCTCCATAAATTACATTTGAGTTAGTAGGATGAAACTCCATACTTGTTATACTAATAGAAAAAGTATTTACAAAAGTATTCCCTCCATCTATTGAACGATAAATTCCATTGCTTGTAGCAACTATCAATACATTAGGATTATTTGGGTCAATTAATATTCTATTTCCCTTATAATATTGAGTTATATTAAAGGATAAACCTGTCGTTTGCCAAGTTGTTCCTCCGTCATAGGATTTTAATAACCCATAGGAATAAGTATCACCTCCATCTCTATCACCCGTAATAATATAGATAGTATCAGGGTTTGTGGGGTGTATTGAAATATCCGAAACACCAAGGTTTGCTAAAAAGTCAGTTGATGTCTGCCAAGTTTGCCCTCCGTTTACTGATTTCCAAAACCCTCCAGCAGGAGCTCCTACGTATATAGTATTTGCATCTGTTGGGTGAAAAGCAATTGTATTTACTCTTCCTATTCCTCTTTTTCTTCCGCTTGATTCTAAAGGCACATTGCTAGGACCAACTTGCTCCCAAACATTAGGGGGTAGCATTTTAAACTGATTATTTGCCGCTTTCAGCAAATTGTATTCTTCCAACAATAATTCAGGGTGTTGTATTCCATCAGGGAAAACCCTTTGTTCCATAAAGTTCTCCCATCTTTTAAATTGCTTCCAACCCTTTCCTTTTTCTATTGTTTTATTTTCCCAATAAGCATTAAATTCCTCCTGAACCTCATAAAAATTCTCACTCGGATCTTGCATTTTATCAATCCAGTTTTGTGCAAACAAAAACTGAGGAACGATAAGAAAGATTAACATTTTTTTCATTTGTATATTTTTTACAAATTTAAGAATAAATTATATTCAAAAAATAACAAATGTATATTTCTGCTTTATTCTTATGTGTTCAAAAAATTACTATTAGATTATTCAATATAAATCCTCTTCTCAACCGTTCCATCATCATATATGTAAAGCAGTGTAGTCCTATTAATCAGTGTATTAGGACTCACCTCTCTACCCAACAAGTCTGTAATTTTTAAAAGAGTGCGTTCAGCTATTTCTGGGTTAGCCAGCCTTGCAACTACTGGTTGTGTCCACCAAACTAATGAAGTCCAGTTGTCTGAACGATACAAACCACCTGCTGGATTACACCATGTTCTAGCTTGTCCTCTATAAGTCTGACCTGGAGTTAAGCCCCATTTATTAACAGAAAGTGCAGGATAATTAACCCCAAATCCACCAGCCACTTGCCAGTCAGAACCTGTTG
>JBLGCF010000010.1:0-17463 GCA_047617145.1 Thalassomonas sp.
CAGGCTTTATGGGTTATAAAATGATGAAAGACGTCATTGAGGCTGGGAAGAATATAGTCGATATTTCTTTTTATTCTGAAGATCCTTTTGGGTTAGATGAATTAGCAAAAGAAAAAGGAGTAGTTGCCGTGATGGATTGTGGTGTAGCCCCAGGAATGGGAAATATCATCTTTGGACATCATGATTCAAAAATGGAAATTAACGATTACGAATGTTTGGTAGGTGGGTTACCCGAAAAAAGAGAATGGCCTTACGAGTACCAAGCCGTATTTTCACCTATTGATGTAATTGAAGAATATATTCGCCCAGCTCGCTATGTGCAAAATAGCCACATGATTACCAAAGAAGCTTTATCCGACACTGAACTTATTGAATTTGATGAGATTGGAACGTTAGAAAGTTGGAATTCTGATGGACTAAGAAGTTTGATTAAAACAATGGCTCATGTGCCAAATATGATTGAAAAAACTTTACGTTATCCTGGATGTGTAGAATATTTAAAAGTATTACGTGCTAGTGGTTTTTTCTCTTATGATGAGGTGGAAGTAAACGGAACTATGATACGCCCAGTAGATATGACTGCCAAATTATTATTCCCAAAATGGGAAATGAAAAAAGGCGATAAAGATTTTACTGTGATGCGCATCATCATGAAAGGACAAGAAAACGGAAAAAAAGTAAGTTACCAATACAACTTATTAGATCGCTTTGATAATGACACCATTTCTATGGCTAGAACTACAGGATTTACGTGTACTGCAGTTGCTAACCTAGTGGTAAATAAAAAATATGAAAGAGTTGGAATATCACCACCAGAATACTTAGGAGGACACTTTGAATTTGTAAAAAATTACTTAGAAGAAAGAGGTGTTAAATATAATGTAATTAAGCGCTAATGAAAGTTTCACTAATAGTAGCGGCAGCCGAAAATGGAGTGATTGGAAAAGACAATGACCTCATTTGGCATTTGCCAAAGGATATGAAGTTTTTCAAAGAAACAACTTTAGTGCATCATGTGATTATGGGTAGAAAAAACTTTGAATCTATTCCGCATAAGTACAGGCCTTTACCAAACAGAACAAATGTTGTTATTACAAGGCAAAGCAATTACCAAGCGGAAGGCTGTATAGTGGTCAATTCTATAGAATCAGCCCTAGCAATTGCAAAGGAAAATGGTGACAAAGAACCTTTCATTATTGGAGGGGGGCAGATTTACAAACTAGCGCTTGAAGCTAATCTAGTAGATAAAATTTACCTCACCAAAGTACATCATGCTTATGAGGGTGATACCTTTTTTCCTGAGCTGGGAAATGATTGGAAAGAAATAGAAAGAATAGACTGCAAAGCAGATGAAAAGCATGCTCATGCTTATAGTTTTTTAACTTTTGAGAAAATTAACTAAATTTACCAAAAAAATTAAGATGAAGAAAACATTATTAGTACTTGGCATTTTAACAGTTCTATTTTATTCTTGCGAGAAAATAGAAGACATAGAAAGCACGCAAGCTACACAAGACCATTTGTTTGCAGAACAAACTTTTAATGATGTTGGACGTATTGTTAAAGAAGCTTTTGTAGTCAATGAAGTAAATAAATCATGTGCTACTTATACTTTAATGAATAATGATGCGTCCGATATTGACACACTTATTATCAATTTTGGTTCTACAAATTGTTTAGATAATGGAGAACTAAGAAAAGGTAAAATTCTTGTTACATACACAGGTAAATACCGTGATTCCTTAGCGGTAATTACTACAACATTTGATGATTATCATGTAAATAATAATTTAGTGCAAGGCGAGAGAATAGTAACCAATCAAGGAAGAAATAGTAATGGAAATATGTGGTTTACTATTTCAGTAAATAATGCGAGTATTGTTACTAATAACGGAACAATAAATTGGGAAGCAAACAGAACTAGAGAATGGATAAGTGGCATTGGAACTTACGGAGATATAACTGATGATAAGTATAAAATAACAGGTTCAGCTAGTGGAAATGGAGTAAATGGAAATGAATTTAGCATGACAATTACCGAAACACTAAATATTGATTTAGGATGTTTACCTTCTTGTGTAATAAAAAGTGGTACTGCAAAAATATCCCCTAACGGTTATGCTGATAGAATAATAAATTATGGTGATTCAGAGTGTGATTGTAACTTTGATATTACAATAAATGGAACTACTTATCCGATAGTGGTAAACTAAGCTACTTTTAGTTTAGTAAATGAAAGTTTAGTAAGCTGAGCCTTAACATAAGAAGCTGTAATTTTCAAGTCTTTTTTACTTTCATCAGAAGGAAATTCAAACATTGCATCTAACATAATTGCCTCACAAATAGAACGCAATCCTCTTGCTCCTAATTTGAATTCCATGGCTTTATCAACAATAATATCAATTGCTTTTTTATCAAAAGTAAGCGCAATACCATCCATATCAAACAGTTTTTGATACTGCTTTGTTAATGCGTTTTTAGGCTCAGTCAATATTAATTTTAAGGCTGTTCTATCCAAAGGATTAAGATGAGTAAGTACTGGCATACGTCCAATCAATTCAGGAATTAATCCAAATGATTTCAAATCCTGAGGCGAAATATACTGCAATAAATTTTCTTTATCAATTTTATTTTCGTGTTCCGACCTAAAGCCAAGTGAACGCGTATTCATACGCGTTGAGATATGCTGTTCAACACCATCAAAAGCTCCTCCAGCAATAAATAAAATATCCTTAGTATCTAAAGCAATCATTTTTTGATCAGGATGCTTACGCCCTCCTTGTGGCGGAACATTTACTATCGTTCCTTCCAATAATTTAAGCATAGCTTGTTGCACGCCTTCCCCACTTACATCACGAGTAATTGAAGGGTTATCACTTTTACGCGCTACCTTATCAATCTCATCAATAAAAACAATTCCTCTTTTTGCTTGTTCTACATCATAATCAGCAGCTTGCAATAGGCGAGTTAAAATACTTTCCACATCCTCACCAACATAACCTGCCTCAGTAAGTACAGTGGCATCAGCAATACAAAAAGGGACTTTTAACAACTTAGAAATAGAGCGAGCAATTAAAGTTTTACCTGTACCCGTACGCCCCACCATAATGATATTTGATTTCTCAATTTCAATATCTTCTTCAGTAGTATCGGGTTGTAAAATTCTTTTGTAATGATTGTAAACCGCAACTGACATTACCTTTTTCGCATCATCCTGTCCGATTACAAAATCATCCAAATGTGCTTTTATTTCCTTAGGTTTTAAAAGCGTAAAATCTTTGGCTAAAAACACCTCATCAGTGGCATCCTCCTTAACAATCTCATGTGCTTGTTCAATACAGGAATCGCAAATATGAGCGGAAGTACCTGCAATTAAGATATTGGTGTCTTGCTTGTTTTTACCACAAAAGGAGCATAATACTTTATCGTTTTCTGACATTATTTTTTTCTTTCCAGCACCTCATCAATCATACCGTATGCTTTTGCTTCCTCAGCAGTCATCCAGTAATCTCTATCTCCATCCTTCCAAACTTTATCAAAATCCTGTCCTGAATGATCTGCAATAATCTCATACAATTCATTCTTTAATTTTTTGATTTCATTGGCTGTAATTTCAATATCAGAGGCCTGCCCTTGAGCTCCACCTAGTGGCTGGTGAATCATTACTCTAGAATGTTTTAATGCTGTACGTTTTCCTATAGCACCTGCACACAATAAAACAGCCCCCATTGATGCGGCCATACCCGTACAAATTGTTGAAACATCAGGATTAATGTACTGCATAGTATCATAAATTCCAAGTCCAGCATACACCCCACCTCCAGGAGAATTTAAGTAAATCAAAATATCTTTATTCGCATCAACCGATTCTAAAAATAAAAGCTGTGCTTGTATAACATTCGCCACATAATCATTAATAGGAACGCCTAAAAAGATAATTCTATCCATCATTAAACGAGAAAAAACATCCATACTCGCTACATTCATTTGTCTTTCCTCAATAATTGTAGGTGAAATATAATTCGCTTGCATTGAAGTAAATTCATTCAGGTGTAAACTACTTATTCCTTGATGTTTTGTTGCGTATTTATGAAACTCTTTTCCGTAATCCATTCAATTGGTATTTAGATGTTAGTATTAAGATATGCCATTTATTTACAAATTTGCACATCCTCAAATTTAGCCCTTATTTTGCTGAGGCTAATTTAACAAAATCATCATAAGAAATACTTTTTTCAGTTAATTTGAAATTTTCTTTATAAACAGCTAAAGTTCTTTCGTCAAAAATCTGATCGTAAATCTTCTTTTTCTCTTCTTCATTCTTAAGGATTCCTGTTGCAATATCAGTCAATTGAGCATCATCACCTTCAGGTTGTCCGTATTGTTTCATCTGCATACCGATTAGCTTTTTAGTATGTGCAATAATATCATCCTGAGAAACTTTAATCTCATAGTTTTCTAAGATTTTATTTTCAATCAATTGCCATTGTAAGCTTTTTGAATACATATCATACTCGGTTTCTAGCATTTCCATAGTAATTGGTTGCTCAGAAGTTTGAACCAACCATCTTTTCAAGAAATCATCTGGCATTTGTAACTTCAATTTTTCAATGAAATAAGTTACTACATCATTCTTTAGCATTCTATCGCTTTCTGCAACAAACTGCCCTTCTGCCTCAGCTTGAATTTTTTCTCTGAACTCTTTTACATCTTTTACAGTACCTTCACCATATACTTTATCAAATAACTCAACATTCAAATCAGCAGGAGCTAAACGATTAATATTTTTTATAGTAAACTGAAATTCTTCTGATGTTAAATTATGAATTGCATCATGAGAAACACTTAACATAGCACCCAAATCAGAATGATTTGTAAAAGCTTTCATCACATTTACCAAAATCACATCATCAGCTTTTACGCCAATAAATTGTTTTTTTATCTTTTTATCAGCAATATGATCCATGGAAACTGTAGCTTCATTTTTAATTCCATTTTCCATTACATTACCATCAACATCCAATTGGTTAATTGAACAAAAAACCAAATCCCCTTCTTCTGAAACTTCAGGATTACTCATTTTACCATATCTTTTTGCAATATCAGTACAATAGCCGTCCACTAATTTAGCATCAGCTTTAATTTTTTGATAATTCAATTTATCCTTAGCCGTAATTTTAACATCAAATTCAGGAGCTAAACCAATTTCATAAACAAATTTAAAATCAACATCATTTTCCCAGTCAATTTTAGTGTCGTCCATTGGCATTGGCGATCCTAATACTCTTACTTTTTCCTCAGTAATATGCTTGTATAATTCGTCTTGAATTAATTTATTCACCTCTTCCACAACCACAGAAGTTCTGTATTTTTTATTAATGATTCCCATTGGCGTTTTTCCTTTTCTGAACCCTGGAACCTCAGCCGTTTTACGGTAATCTTTCAATACCTTATCAACTTTTTCAGTGTAATCATTTGCTACTACATCAACTGTAATTGTAGCCATTAAATCTTTTGCTTTGCTTTGTGTTAAATTCATCTTTTATATATTTTTTAAAAAGGGCTGCAAAAATACACTTATTTATCTGATTATGAAATAAGGACGCGCATAAAAAGAAAGCACCTTATTCTCTGATAAATGTAGAATCCGTTAAGGAATGTAGAAAGGATAACAAATCCTGCTGCTCTTTTTCTGACAACTCAAAAGGAATAATTGTGGCATTTTTATTTGCATGATTTTTTCCGCCAAGGCTATAATGATCAATAACTTCAGCTAAAGTTGCTTTACTTCCATCATGCATATATGGGCTTGTTACCCCAATATTTCTAAGGGTTGGCACTTTAAATATGGCTCTATCCGATTCCAAGCCTGTAAGGCGAATACGCCCCGAATCAAGATAATTAGCATACAAACCATTATTGCTTAATGATTGATTAGTAAAGTTAAACCCGCTATGACATTCAGTACAATACAATTGATTGAAAAATAAATCCATACCTCTTCTTTCATCTTCATTCAAAGCTAAACTATCCCCTTGAAAAACAAATTGATCATACCTGGAGTTTCCACTAATCAAGGTTCGCTCATAACTAGCAATAGCATGAGTAATCGCAAAAGGATTTGGATCACCACCATAAGCAGTTTGACATAACTTAACATACGCCTGATCTTTTTTCATACGTTCGGCAACAAGCAGAACATGAAAGTCAAATTCATTATGTTCGTGTATTGGAATCATAACCTGAGCAACCAAAGAAGGGTTCACTCCATCCCATAAAAATTTATCCTGATAAGCGACATTGGTTAATGTAGGAGTATTCCTACCCACTTCTTGATTTCTAATTCCAATTCCTTTTTTCAAACCATCCGTAAATGCCAATTCTGGAATATGACAAGTAGCGCAGGAAACTGTAGAATCGCGTGACATCATGGTATCAAAAAATAATTTCTTTCCTAAATCAACTCGACTTTGTGTTAGCTGATTATCAGCCGGAATAAAGGGCGCAGGAAATCCTTGAGGGATATCTAAAATAAAATCCTTGGAAAAAGAAAACATTCCAAGGATTAATACTAAAAACAGGGTGATTTTAAATCCCTTAATCATTATCTTTTTACCACAAACTTATGCGTAAGTGTCTTTGTAGGGTTAGAAAAGACAGCATAATACATTCCACTATTTAATTCTTGTTTCACAAAATAACTTCCTTCAAATCCTAAATCCTTTTCTTCAACCACCACTCTACCTTGTGCATCCAGAATAGTTAATGAATTGTTTGTTCTTGCTTCTAATTTATAATTTAAGATTGGTGCATAAGCCATTGCATAATCAGTAGCTACATAAGCATTTACCTTTACATCATTTACTCCTGTTGATGCTGAATTTTCAAAAACAGAAAAGGTATTTGTATTTGTTGCTACATTTTGATTATTTGAACTACTACTATGATCAATTCCTACTGCTACTAAATCAATATTTTTAATCCATTTTTCAATATTTACATCCAAAGCCAAATCAATATTACCTGCATAAGCTACTGCAGTTGCTGCAATATCAATACCTCTAAGCATAACATCTCCTAAGCAACGCATACTAAACATTTTATTTGGAATTCCGTCACCTGTATTGTCTACTTTCCCATCAATTACTAAAAAGAAATATCCTGAGGGCCACCCCCAATCCATTAAAGGAGCTTGTGGGCTTAGTGGGTGTGGTGCAGCATAATTACTACTATTTCCATGATTAGATGCATAGTCAACTCCTAAATTAAAATTAAGCTGTTCAATATTGTTAACTGTATAATTTCCTAAAAAATAATTACTCACATTGGCTGCCCCTAACACATATACATCCGTTAAATCTGTAGATTGAGCTCCATCATGAACTACTGCAATGGAAGACATATAATACTGAACTCTCTCAAAAGAAACTGCCCTTCCCTGATCATCAGCATACACATCATTATAGACAAAAGGAGAACCATCAAACTGATGATTTAAAACTAGATTAATGTTGTTTTGTGCATTTACAACAAAACTAGCTACAATTAAAATGAAGGATAAAAATTTATTCATGGCGTTTATTATTATTTCACCACAAAGATAAGTAAAATCACTAACATTAAACTTAAGGGTAGTAGTCATCTTATCTGCTCAAAAGCAAGCACAAAAAAAGCAAGCGAAAACGCTTGCTTAATTTTTGTGCGGATGAAGAGACTCGAACTCTCACACCTTGCGGCACTAGATCCTAAGTCTAGCGCGTCTACCAATTCCGCCACATCCGCATTAAAAAGGACGGCAAAGATATTATTTTTTAACATTTACACACAAAAGCCGCTTTAAAGATTTTTATGGATTTTTTTTACTTAATTTTGTCCCACTAAAATTATAAAAACAACAACATGAGTTTATCAGTAAAAGGAAAATTAAGTAGAAAACTAAGCGTAGAAAGCGGAACATCAAAAGCAGGAAAAGAATGGAAAAAACAATCATTCTTAATAGATACTGGCGCACAATACAACCCTGAAGTTTGTTTTCAGTTATTTGGAGAAGATAAAATTGAAATGTTAAACCATCATAATGAAGGAGATCAAGTTGAGGTTTCTTTTAACTTATCCTCAAGAGAATATAACGGAAAATATTTTCATAACATTGATGCTTGGAGAATTGAAAGCCATGGAGCTGGAAGCCCAGAAATGGATGCAGCACCTGCATTTAACGCACCTGCATCAGAAGATGATGATTTACCATTCTAGAAAATAGAAAAACATAATTTAATAAAAAAGCTGAAGAGAAATCTTCAGCTTTTTTAGTTTTGGACGTTAAATACTTCAAAGCCAAAGAGATTTTGCCTTATACTTTAACACCACTACTAGTTGGAGTGGTTATTTTTATTACAGGACTATTACTATTTTAATTGATTAATTATCAATATCTTAAAAAAAAAGCTAATATTGTAGAACTATTAACTAAAAAATTCAAATTATGAAAAAAATTCTTTACTTATTATTAACAATATCTTTAATTTTTGCAGGATGTAAAAAAGAAGATGATCCAGTTGCAGCATCATCAACATTTACAAAAGTGTATGGATGTACAGATGAAAATGCAGTTAATTTTAATTCATCAGCAAATGTATACGTCCCAAATATATGTTGCTATACTCCTGGGTGTGAGATGGGCTGTACAGATGAAACAGCTGCAAATTACAATCCCCAAGCTACTGAAGATGATGGAAGCTGCATTGATGCATCTTGGGATTGTTTTGGTGGTGGATGTTATGATCCTGAAGATGGTAGCGGTGCTTATTCGACTTTATCTTCCTGTCAGAATGATTGTGAGATAACGGAATCTTGGGATTGCGATCCTACAGTTGGATGTTATGATCCTGGAACAGGATATGGTCAATATAACTCAGAGTCTGCTTGTGAGAATGATTGTGGTTCCGCTAGTGGTTATGAGATTTTTGTATCAGTTATGGGTATGGCTTCTCCATCAGAGATCTATTGGGAGATTTATGATCCATCAGGATCAGGAACAATAATTACAGCAGGAGGGGCTCCTTATTCACAAGTAGTTTGTATTCCAAGTGCTAATTTGGGTTCCTTAGAATTTAGAATGTATGACTCGTTTGGAGATGGCTGGGAAGGTGATTATTTTACACTCTCTGACTTTGGCGGAATGACTGTTGCTGATGGTACATTAGATGACGGTGATTATGGCGTTGTTTACTTTAACTTCACCAATGGCGAAGCTTGTAACAAATAATCCTAATAATAACTGATTAGCTTATAAATAAAAAACCCTTCTCATTTCTGAGAAGGGTTTTTTATTTATAAGCTTATTTCTTAAGTGAAGTTGGGGTTGTCTTATCAGTGGTAATATAAGCCTTAGGATTAATTTTTTCAATCATCTTAAGCACTGCTTTTAATTTTCTTCTAGAAATTACACACCAATAGATTTTTACAGGCCCATCCTTACCCTCTCCATCAATAACAGTAACTCCACAGCCGTTTTCTCTAAGTGCTTCAGCAACTGAAGGTGAGTTATCCTGCATCAGAAGATGATGACTTACCATTCTAGAAAATAGAAAAACATAATTTAATAAAAAAGCTGAAGAGAAATCTTCAGCTTTTTTAGTTTTAAAATATTCAGTACATACTAGTTTTTTTAACCCCCTGCCAAGAGAGAGATAAGTACAATAAAGCCAAGACCTCCCATTACCCATGGCAATGGACTTACTCCTTTTCTTTCTTTTACAGTTGAAACTCTTGGGCTACCATGTGTTTTAGGCAATGTATGACTATAATATTTATATGAAAATTCTTTTAAAGCCTTTACATCCGCACTATTTACAAAATCATTTGCCTTACCATCAAGCGTTATTGCAGATAATATCTCACTTGTTTTTGCGTCAGTTACCCTTACTTCAAGTATTGTTCTTGCTTCTCTTTCAACCTCAGCAACTTTAGCTTCCTTTTCATCATAATCGTATACAATTCCACTCTCAATTACTCTATAACTAATAATTTTATCTGCACTTTGTAAAGATGACTGAAATTCTTGATCATAATTTTTAATTTCAGAAGAAATACTTGCTGCACTAGCCTGTGAGTTTCCATACAAATAATAAGAATTATAATCTTCATTTTTACTATAAGCTGAAACGCCATACTTAGCTCCCTTCACTCTATTGATATGCTTGTAATTTTTAGATTCCTCAGAAAATAACCTATATACCATATCATTATCCCTCTCTAAAACTTTATAGCCCTCACTAACAAATTCCTTAATAATTTCATCTTCAAGAGTAGCTAATAAAGAATAGTCACCTGTCTTATAATCTTCTACACCAACAATTACAATCTTATCAGATTTATTGATTTTAGATTTAAGACTCTCTAAGGTATTTAAATCTTTGATGCTTTTTTGAATTAAAGAAGCATTTGTTTTTTCATAAGTAACAGTTGGGCCAGGTATAGCACAACTAGATAAAATAACAGCAACAAAAAGGTATAGTATATTTTTCATAATAAATTTTTTTTGTAAATATAGTGAAATTTATTTCTTCAAAGAAGTAGGGCTTGTCATATCAGTGGTAATATAAGCCTTAGGATTAATTTCTTCAATCATTTTTAGAACAGATTTTAATTTTCTTCTAGAAATTACACACCAATAGATTTTTACAGGACCATCTTTACCCTCTCCATCAATGACAGTAACTCCATGACCGTTCTCTCTAAGAGCTTCAGCAACTGAAGGTGAATTAGCTGGAGAAAAAACACGTACCACAATATTTCCTACACCAACTATGCGTTCAATATAAGAACCTAAAATAGTCCCTGCAGCAAAACCAGCAGCATAAGCAGCAATAAGTATAGGATCATCAATATCCTTTATTACTTGCGAAATAGCCACTATCCAAATAGCAGATTCCACCAAACCAATAAGAGCCGCATAAATTGGTTTATTCTTTGCAACTAATAAAGATCTCATTGTACCCAAACTTTGGTCAGCCAACCTAAGTGAGAAGATGATTAAAGCTGAGAATAGTAGTTCCATTTCTAAATCAATTTTTTAATTTTTAACATCAAAAGCATCACGCAATCCATTACCTAACAACATAAAAGCAAGTACTAAACTCATAATTGCCAACCCTGGGATAATTGCTAAATACGCTTTATCCATAATGATATAAGCATAATGGTCTTTAATCATTCCACCCCAACTTGGCATAGGAGGTTGCGCCCCAATTCCTAAAAAGGAAAGTCCTGCTTCTATTAAAATTGCAGCCGCAAAATTAGCTGCAGAAATTACAATAACAGGCCCAATCACATTGGGTAATATATGCTTGAAAATTATTCTAACTGATTTGTATGCCAATGCCTTGCCGGCCTCTACATATTCTAGCTCTCTTATCACTAGTACTTGCCCCCTAACGATACGCGCCACTTCCACCCACATGGTAAGCCCAACCGCTACAAATACTTGCCAAAAGCCCTTCCCTAAAGCTAAAGTAATCGCAATTACCATTAGTAAAGTTGGGATAGACCAAATCACATTGACAAACCACATAATTACATCATCTGTTCTTCCTCTGATATAACCCGCAATAAGTCCTAAACTAATACCAATAAGTAAAGAAATAAGCACTGCTATAAAACCTACAGATAAAGAAATTCGAATTCCATAAAGTATTCGGCTTAACAAATCCCTGCCATATTTATCTGTTCCTAGCCAAAAGGTTTGATTCACAGTCTGGTATTTACCCTTGTGTATTTTTTCTATTTTTGAATGATATGGGAAATAAGAAATTCCGTTTTTAATATCAGTATATTTATCAATAGGAATTCTTTTTATTGCTAGGGGTTTCCCAAAAAATAAACCCTCCATAAAAGGAACCTCCTTTACATCTTCCTTAGGGATTTCCAGAAATACAACTTTAGTAAATGGTGACTGAGTTGCCAATTCTATATGCATTTCGTTTGCCATTGGACTTCCATCAGGACTCACAACAACCGCAAAAATCCCCAACAATGCACACGCAATAATAAAAACCAAAGAAGATAAAGCCAGTTTATTTTGCTTCAACTTTTGCCAAACCAATATATTTAAAGACGCATTCTTCATTTATTTTTTATGTATTCTTCCTTTCCATTGAAAGGTGTTGGTAAATGATAAAATAACAATCAAAACGATATAAAAGGAATAAATAAATTCAAATGGCAATATCCATTTTACTAAATCCTTGCGTTTGAAAAAACTAAGCACAGGCAACAGCAAATACAAATCAGCTAAAAACTTTAATCCAAAATAATAGATAAGATAATTTAAATAATTTGCGTCAAAAAGAAATAAGCCTATTAAAAACACCCCAATTAAATTGGTGAACAAAACTAAAAAACTCGTATAGATACTTGCCCAATCCTTATAGCCGCTACTCTTAGCAGTCCATCTTTTTCTTTGATTAATAAAGCCATTTATCGTTTGTACTCCTTCAGTAATAACAATTGCATCTTCATTTTTTGCAAAAGCAATCGCCTTAGGATATTTTGCTTTTACGCTATGCAATAGAAAAACATCATCACCACTTACGGTTTTATCATCCTTAAAATCATTTACTTCTAAAAAAATAGCTTTGCGATAAGCCATGTTAGCCCCATTGCAAAAGATAGCATTTTCCATACCAATCGCACCCGCACCCGAGCCAATTAATGAAGCGAACTCCAAGGATTGCAAACTCTGAAAAATTCCTTTTTGCTTATAAAAACTAACAGGTCCAGAAACCAATTGTATCTGCTCATTAGCAAAATAGCCTACCATAGTTCTCACCCAATTAGGTGTAAAACTACAATCAGCATCAGAGGCAAGAATAATTTCACCCTTTGCAAGATGTACCGCTTTTGCAATTGCATTCTTTTTCCCAAACTCGCCTTCTGGCATATTTATAATTTGCAAATTATCCATTTCAGCTTGCTTCAATAAAGCTAAAGTAGCATCAGTTGAATGGTCGTTCACTAAAATTATCTCTAAAGAATCAGTAGGGTACATCTGTTTTTTAAGAGTTGTAATTAGTCGTTTTATTTCTGACTCTTCATTACGCATGGCAATGACAATACTCACTTTTGGAGTAAATTCTTGCTGGAATTCAGTCTGTATTTTATTCCACCCTATACGGTATTTTGAAATTTGGAAGCCGTACAACAAAACAATAAAAGCAGTAACAAATAACATTATTTTCTAAAGAATTTAAGGGTAAAAATAAAGGTCGTGCCTATAAGGGCTGGCAATAGCAAATTAATAATCCACATCACAAAAGTAGCCGATAATATACCAACTGTATTGGCAGAAACTAAACCAAATAGGAAAATAGCAACAGAACCTCTAACCCCAATTTCAGTAATTGCAATGGTAGGAATTACAGAAATAACAAAGAGCATAGCCATAATAAGTACTATCGAATCCGCATAAGCTATTTGCACCTCAAACATGTGCAATAAAATAAAAAACTGAGTAGTAAAAACTGCATATCTTGCAACTGAATACCCTAAGACTTTAAGCAAATCATCAGAAGAATAGAAAGAAAAAACTGAGCTGTACTTCTGGAATTTTTTGAGGAAGGAAATGTCAGAAAGCACTTTAGAAAAGACTGAAGCATTTAAAAAAAGTAACAGCAACAATACATTTAACACAATCAATATAAACACAAAAACAGGAAAAGCGAAACTTACATTGTCAAAAAATATTGAAAAATCTGATTTATAACTTGGCAGATACAATAGCCCGATTGACCCGAAAATGATAGTCGTAAGCAATTGTGCCATGGACCCTATCACAGTAATCAGTACTGCTTGAATTCTGTCAGCCTTTTCCAAACAAAAAACCCTCCCCCCATATTCGCCTACTCTATTAGGTGTAAATGCTGATACAGTAATCCCTGAAAAGATAGCCCTAACAGAACGCCTAATTGATATTTTCTCAATTTTTGCAATTAGAAATCGCCATTTTAACGCCTCTAAAAACCAATTTAAAAACATCATAACAACAACTACTATAACAATAGCATAATTGCTTTTTAGTTTAGCAATTACAGCCTCCATACTAAGTTGTTCCACTCCACTTTTTGCAGTAAGTTGCTGGT
Organism: Thalassomonas sp.; assembly: GCA_047617145.1. GTDB lineage: Bacteria > Bacteroidota > Bacteroidia > Flavobacteriales > BACL11 > UWMA-0277. The sequence goes on from JBLGCF010000010.1 coordinate 14,139, forward strand.
ATAAAAAGAAAAGGGCAAAAGCCACAATTCCAAATTTTAATAGGAAGCCAATCGTTTTTCTGCTTAGCATTGCTTAGTTTTGTTGTCCAATTTTAATTACAAAGATAACAATTGCAAACTGATAGAATCATATTAGGAATAGATCCTGGAACCACCATTATGGGCTATGGATTAATTCATATAAAAGGAAATAAAATGGAGCTTATACAAATGGGAGTACTGCATTTATCCAAATTAGGTTCGCATGAGTTAAAGCTAAAAAGGATATTTGAACGCACCTTGCAATTGGTGGATGAATACAAACCTGATGAGTTTGCTGTTGAAGCGCCCTTCTTTGGAAAAAATGTACAGTCCATGTTAAAATTAGGAAGAGCACAGGGGGTATCTATGGCAGCAGCACTTTACCGTGATGTACCTATATTTGAGTATGCTCCTAAAAAAATTAAAATGGCAATTACTGGAAAAGGTACTGCTAGCAAAGAACAAGTTGCTGCTATGTTGCAATCCCTACTCAACATTAAAGAAATGCCAAAACACTTAGACGCAAGTGATGGATTAGCAGCAGCTGTTTGTCATTATTTTCAGAGAAATCCTGCTGGAGGAAACGGAAAAAGTTATACGGGTTGGGGTGCCTTTTTAAAAGACAATCCTGATAAACTTAAATAGCTAATTTAATCAAATCTGCAATCTCTTCCATTTCAACTTCAGGAAAATTCAGTTTTGGTCGTTCAAAATTAATATCAGACACATTATTAAGGGGTATTAAGTGAATATGGGCATGAGGAACCTCAAGCCCAATTACAGCCACTCCAATTCTTTTACAAGGAATTACCTTATCCATTCCTTTTGCTATTTTTTGTGCAAATTTCCAGAGTTCAATATATTCATCTGAAGCAATATCAAAAATACAATCCGTTTCCTTTTTAGGAATAACTAGCACATGTCCTTTTGCTAAAGGAAAAATATCCAAAAAAGCCAAGTGATTATCATCCTCAGCAACCTTATGTGCAGGAACATCACCATTCACTATTTTAGAAAATATACTTGACATTAGAGCCTTTCTATTTTAAGAATTTCAAACTGAATAATTCCATTAGGCACTTCAATATCAGCAATTTCACCAACTGCCTTTCCTAGTAATCCTTTTCCTATAGGTGAAGTGGCCGAAATCTTTTTTGCAGCCAAATCAGCTTCAGTTTCCGACACAATAGCATAGGTCATTTCCATACCATTAGCCGTATTCTTAATGGTTGCTTTAGTTAGCAAGTGTACAGTTGAAGTGTCCATTTCCGATTCATCCAATACTCTAGCATTTGCTACATCATTTTCTAATTTTGAAATTCGTGCTTCTAATAAACCCTGCGCTTCTTTTGCAGCATCATATTCTGCATTTTCAGACAAATCGCCTTTGTCTCTTGCTTCTGCAATTTGATTAATTATTCTAGGTCTATCAATCGACTTTAAAGTAGTTAATTCTGCTTTTAAGTTATCGTATCCTTCTTGTGATAAGTATATTGTACTCATAATATGTTCTGCTTACAAACGCACAAAAAGGAAGTTACCTTCCTTTCTGAACATTATATGTTTTGTTATTATTTTATAAATTAATGCTAGCTCCAATAGTATGTGAACCTTGGAAAGGATCGGTATGACGGTAAGAATAATCCAAACCGAAAGTAGTAGCGCTACCCATTGGTAATTCTACAGTAAAACCAGCAGAAGGTCCTCTCAATGCTGTTGTTCTTGTTGATGGGGTTCTGATACCTTCTTCATAAGTATATCCTAAACGCAGCATAAACATTTCGTTATAAGCGTACTCTCCACCAAGTCTATATTGATCTTTTTGAAAGGAATTAGAAGTAAATGTTCCAGCTCCTGTAATTCTATGTTGTAGTACATTAATATCATATGACATACCAATATTTAACAAAGCTGGTAATTCAAGCTCTGAAGATCTTTGTTCAACCGTCATTTTAAAATCATCACCATCCCCTACAATCCCTCTAAAAGAAAGTCCATCCCCCGTAAAAGAAATTCTAGGGCCTACATTTTTTAATGAGATACCAAACTTAAAGTTATCCTTAGCGCCAGTTACATATTGAATACCAGCATCTAAAGCAATACCATTTGCCCCCATATTTGAAGTTTGTTCAGAAATCATTTTTATAGTCATTCCTCCATAAATACTATTAGAAAATATTTTTGCATATGAAAGTGCAATATTCATAAAGCTTGGAGAATAAACACCAATTCCTCCATCAGGATTCTCAACAGTAGTAATTTCAATATCACCAAAACTCATATTCATTATTGAAAGACCAATTACGCCTGATTCACCAACTTTTTGAGCAAAACCAAAGGAGCTAATATTACTTACAGCATCATTAAATCCATTTATTTGCAACCAAGATGTACTTGAAAACACTAACTCAGTTTTAGTAGTAAACGCAAGTCCAGCAACATTAGAAAACATAGCTTCTACTCCTCTAATTCCTGCAATGTTCGCCCCTGCCCATCCTGACGATCTTGCCCAAGGATTAATCAATAATTCGGCAGCTCCTGCTTGTCCAGCTCTTTGAGGATTACCAGCAGAAAGTTGATTAAACGGAAGTACTAAAAGTGCAGTAATTACTGTTGCTTTTATCCAGTTATTAATTTGTTTCATATCTATACTATTTATTATCGTCTATTATTTATTTTATTAGAAAGTATCTAAATCAATTGGTCGCAATGCACCAAACCATCTTATTACCTTATCTTTTTCTACTATTCGTCCATTTTCATCATAGAACTTACCTCTTACATGAATGATGTACAAACCACTAGCAATAGGAATACCAAAATCGTTCTTCAGGTCCCAGTCAATAGATGTCATGCTATCATCTTTCTTAAGTTTTCTTATTAAAGTACCACTAACAGAGAAAATTGAAATAGTAGCCTGTTCAGGAAGATTAGTGATTTTCACTTTATTTTCTAACTGATTTGTTTCGTAAGTAGATTTTCCGTAATAAGGATTAGGTACTGCTCTAATTGCATCCATTGCATCCTTTGCGACATTTAAATCTCCTGTTGTAGCAACAATATCATCAGTACTAAAACGATAAATAGGATTAAAGCTATTTACTGGAGCTGCCTCAATTACTCTTGCTTTGTTACTTGAACTTGAAAATATAAGACTAATATTTCCGTCTACAACAAATTGTTGTCCAGGAAAATAAGTAGAATCATTATAAACAACTTTTTTACCTCCCCATGTTTGGGTTGTATTTATATAAGCTACAGAGTATGTTTTACCATCCTGCAAAGTATCATTTGCTAAAGCAGG
>JBLGCF010000011.1:0-16529 GCA_047617145.1 Thalassomonas sp.
AAATGACAGAGCAAATGTAGCTGATGAATTCGGATTTATTAAGTTTGGATCGAGAGTAGATTTATTCTTCCCAATAGGAACAAAAATAAACACACAATTAGAAGAAAAAGTAACTGGAGGACAAAGTATCATTGCTACTTATTAGTAATCGCAAAAGCTTTCAACTATTTTACTATATTTGCGACTTACAAATTAAAAACTATTCAAAATGAAAAAATTATCTATCGTATTATTAGCATTCCTATTTATTGGAATTGCCAATGTAACTGCCCAAACTGATGCAACTACTGAAACTGTAGTAGCTGTTGAAGAAGTAATTACTGAAGAAGGTGTAAAAACATGTATCAAAACAGGTAAAGTGTGTGATGCAACTTGTGAGAACAAAAAGAAAGGAACTTGTTGTAAAGGTGAGAAAAAGAAATCTTGTTCTAAATCAGAAAAAGCTGCTTGTTCTAAAAGTAAAGAAGGTAACTTTAACTTTGATAAAACAAATAACTATGGAGACGAAAAATCTTCTTGTAGTAAAGAAGCAAAAAAAGGATGTAGTAAAAGCAAAGCATCTTGTAGCAAGTCAGATAAGAAAAAAGGATGTTGCAAAAAGGCAGCTAAAAAATGTGGTGACGATTGTACAAAACCATGTTGTGCAGCTCCAGCAACTGAAGAAGCTACTTCTTCTAACAAATAATAACAATTTCACAGCATAAAAGCCACACTTAGTGTGGCTTTTTTTATACCCTAAATTATGGAATTTTTACCAGAACAAATTGAAGAATATGCAATAGCGCATACCACTGAAGAACCTCAACTACTAGCAGCACTTAACCGAGAAACTTGGGCCAATGTAATGATACCAAGAATGCTTTCTGGTCATTTACAAGGAAGAGTCCTTTCAATGTTTAGTAAACTAGTAAACCCTGAAAATATTTTAGAAATAGGAACTTATACAGGCTATTCCGCACTTTGCTTAGCAGAAGGAATACAGCCTGAAGGAACCTTGCGCACACTCGATATTAATGAAGAGTATACAGCAGTTGCCAAGCGGTATTTCAACAAGTCAGCTTATAGTAAAAATATCAAGCAATATATCGGGGAAGCATTGGATATCATTCCTACTTTAACTTGTAAATTTCAGCTGGTTTTTATTGATGCAGATAAAGAAAATTATGCCAACTATTTTGATGCCATTATTGATAAAATGGATATAGGAGGCCTAATAATTGCGGACAATGTATTGTGGAGTGGAAAGGTTACACAAGCAAAAAAAGATGAAGAAACACAAGCCCTTGATAATTACAATAAAAAAATAGTTACTTCTGATAGGGTTGAAACCGTACTCTTCCCTGTACGAGATGGCTTAATGATCAGTAGGAAAATTAAATAATTTCTTTGTCATAAATCATAAACTCAATGTATCAATATTTATATTTTTACCCAAAAATTATTTAGTACATGATTGATTTCAATAATATAAAAAATGCATTTTCTGATAAATCTGATGCTGATTTAAACAGGGCTTACCTCCTATTTAAAAGCATGAGTAATCCTTTACTTTCCAAACTACTTACAGGCTTATCACAAGTTGCATTAAAGCTACACTTACCCATAAAACCAATTATAAAAGCAACTGTATACAAGCAGTTTTGTGGTGGGGAAACTATAGAACAAAGCCAAGCGACTATTGATCAATTATGGAAATCAAAAATTGGTACTATCTTGGATTTTTCAGCAGAAGGAAAGGAATCCATTAATGACTTTAACAGAGCCTTAGCACAAACCCTAGCTTCTATTGAAAAGGCAGCAATTTCTGATAGCATTCCCTTTTCAGTATTTAAACCCACAGGACTTTGTAAGTTTACTTTACTCGAAAAAATAAATAACTGCACTTCTCTTTCAGCTAATGATAAAAAAGAAAAACAGGAGTATGAAGCAAGAGTAAATGCCATTTGCCAATTAGCACATGATAAAAATGTAGCCGTTTTTATTGATGCAGAAGAAAGTTGGATACAAGACGCTATTGATAGCATTGCAGAAGAAATGATGAAAAAGTACAATACCAAAAAAGCGCTCATCTACAACACCATTCAGTTGTACAGGAAGGACAGAATAACATATCTTAATTCTCTTTTAGAACGTTCAGAAAATAAGTTTTTTATAGGACTTAAATTAGTAAGAGGTGCTTATCATGAGCAGGAAATAGCAAGAGCAAAAACAAAAAACTATCCTTACCCAGTACACACCCTAAAAGCAAATACCGATACTGATTATAATACCGCCCTTGAGACCTGCATTATAAACATTGCAAGAGTATCCGTTTGTGCAGGAACGCATAATGAAAATAGTGCACAACTCTTAGCCGATTTAATGGAAGAAAATGGTTTGAATAAAAATGATGATAGAGTTTACTTCTCTCAGCTTCTAGGGATGAGCGATCATATTTCTTATAACCTTTCAGTAGCTAATTATAATGTCAGTAAATATGTCCCCTATGGACCTGTAAAAGATGTAATGCCCTACCTTATAAGAAGAGCAGAAGAAAACACCTCAATTGCTGGACAAATGGGGCGTGAACTTGGTAATATTATAGCTGAAAAGAAAAGGAGAAAGAATTCCTAAAAATCACAAACTTCATCTTCCTTATTGGATGTAAAAGTCATAACCTTCACACTCTTATCATTATAATAACAAAGCTCAAAAGTAACTAACAAAGCATTGCCCTTTACTGAATTTTCAATTACAAAATATTGGCAAGGCTCTCCATCTTCATCTGATAATTCAAAATTCACTTCTCCATCTTCTAAAACGGATAATAAATCTTCTTTTGTCAAATTATAATACACCAACTGACACTCAGCTTTTGCTGAAAAATCAGGGTCAATTGAAATCACATTTCCTTGTTCATTAGTAGTATTAGGGTAAAGATGAGAAATAACTCTCTTATCCATATCAAAGTAATCCATGTAAGCATAAAAGGTGTCTTTTAAGCGATTTTCAGGCCCCAATGAAAGGAAGAAAATGCTAATTAATGCTCCAAATCCAAAAAATATAAGTCTTCTTATCATATTATTAAATCTAAATCTACAAAAGGGATTTTAAAATTCTTACTTAAAACTTCATTGGTTAAGTTTCCATGGTAAGTATAAACTCCCTTTCTTAAACTATCATGTTTTCTTATTGCATGTTCCACTCCGCCCTCTTCAGCTATGCGCAACAAAATAGGCGTTAAAATATTACTTATTGCCATTGATGCAGTACGCGAAACTCTTGATGCAATATTGGGCACACAATAATGCACAACACCATGCTTAACAAAAGTTGGTTTTTTATGGCAAGTAACTTCTGAGGTTTCAAAGCAACCTCCTTGATCAATACTTACATCAACCACTACCGAGCCTTTTTTCATTTCACTCACCATTTCCTCACTCACAATACAAGGTACTTTTCCGCCCCCAATTTGCAAAGCTGCAATTACTACATCTGCCCTTTTCAAAGCCTTACCTAATGCCTTTGGCTGTAAAGTAGAAGTACTTACTCTATGGTTAATGTTATTTTGTAACCTTCTTAGTTTTGTTACTGAATCATCAAATACAATTACTGATGCACCCAATCCTAATGAAGTACGGCAAGCATATTCACCAACAGTACCTGCACCAATTACTACAACACTAGTAGGTTTTAATCCTGAAATACCACCTAACATCAAGCCTTTACCCTTATTTGAATTTGATAAACACTCGCCCGCAATAAGCATTGCTGTATTTCCTGCAATTTCGCTCATACTTCTAACAATTGGTAATTTATCTTGTTTGTCTTTTATAAACTCAAAACCAAAAGCAGTAATATTTTTCTTTACTAAGGTTATAAAATAGTCTGCCGTTTGTGTACTCATTTGCACAGCTGAAATTAGCTCCTGTCCTCTTTGCATTAAAGCAAGTTCTGCTTTTGTGGGGGGTTCAATTTTTAAAATAAAATTTGCTTTGAATAACTCCTCTTTAGAATAAGCCAATTCAGCACCTTTATCGGTATATTCTTTATCTGTGAAATTGGATGCCTCTCCTGCTCCTTTTTCAATAATTACACTATGGCCATTATTAATTAACAAACCCACTGAATCAGGGGTTAAACTCACTCTATTTTCTTGAAATGAGGATTCCTTAGGAATTCCTATTTGCAATTGCTTGAAATCAGACTTTATTTCTAGCATTTCCTCTTTTGGAAGTATCCCAAACGAACTAAATATTTTTTCTTTTGCCATAGTTAAATTATTACTTCAATTCTTCTTTTTTTTCCCTCAAGAAACATCTTTATCTTTACCATATCCTCCTCAATTAAATTAGGGATTTTTTCTGGCCATTCTATAAAACAATAGGCATCACTAAAAAAATACTCTTCATACCCCATATCATACGCTTCTCTTTCATTCTCTATCCTGTAAAAATCAAAATGATAAATTTTTATATGCTCATCAGATTTATATTCATTTACAATTGAAAAAGTAGGACTACTCACTACATCACTAACTCCTAATTGCAAAGATAAAGATTTTATTAAGGCAGTCTTCCCCACTCCCATCTCTCCATAAAAAGTAAACTTTTTATGAGGTAGCGTGTGTTCTAAAATCTGCTTTGCAATAACATTGAGCTCTTCTAAATTTTCAGCAAAAAGGGTTTTACTCATTTATTTTGTTTTTAAAGTAATTACCGGTATTAGCATCTCCTCCATTGAAATACCCCCATGTTGATAGGTGTTTTTATAAAACTTAGCAAACTGATTGTAATTATTTTGGTACACAAAATACATGTCTTCTTTTGCAAAAATATATTTACTACTCACATTCTGAATTGGTAAATAACACTCCAAAGGCTTGTCTATTTCTAACACATCCCCTTTTTGGAAATTTAAATTTTTACCTTGCTTATACCTAAGGTTAGCATTTACACTTCTATCACCAATTACTTTAGAAGGCTTATTTACATTAATAGTACCATGGTCAGTAGTGATAATCAAGTTTGCTTTTTGCTTTGCAATTTGCTTCATTATATCTTTTAAAGGAGAATGAGAAAACCAAGAAGCAGTAAGTGAGCGATATGCAGAATCATCATCAGCTAACTCTTTTATCACCTTCATATCCGTACGAGCATGCGACAACATATCTACAAAATTATAAACAATTACATTCAAGTCGTTATTCTTCATATTCGGGATTCTATTTACTGCTTTTCTTCCCGCATCAATATTAGTAATTTTGGTGTAGGAATGTTTACTACTTCCTTTTCCTAGCCTCTGTAAATTATCGGCTAAAAACTCTGCTTCAAACATATTTTTACCTCCTTCATCCTCATCATTTTTCCACATATTTGGGAAACGTTTCTGAATTTCGGAAGGTAACAATCCACAAAAAATTGCATTACGCGAATATTGTGTAGCTGTTGGCAAAATACTTGTGTACATCTCGTCCTTAATCACCTTAAAATCCTCCAATACTGAAGGCTCAATTATCTTCCATTGGTCATACCTCAAATTATCAATTACAATAAGGTAAGTTGGTTTCCCTTCCACCATTTGTGGCAACACCTTTTTTCGTATCAAATTGTGAGACATCAAAGGAGCATCTTGTCCTTTAATCCAATTCTTATAATTATTTTTAATGAATCTAAAAAACTGAGTATTTGCCTCCGTTTTTTGCATGGATAAAATCTGTTCTACACTATCGTCACCCGACTCTTCTAATTCCAACTCCCAATACGTTAGTTTTTTAAAAATTTCATACCACTCTTCCTTGTTTAAGGAAGACGCTAAGGACATACTAATATTCCTAAACTCTTGCTGATAATTCCTTGTCGTTTTCTCTTCCACCAAACGGTTAGTATCAATGTTCTTTTTTATGGCCAATAAAATCTGACTTGGGTTAACCGGTTTTATCAAATAATCAGAAATTTTTGAACCAATTGCTTCTTCCATTATACTTTCCTCCTCACTCTTGGTTATCATAATAACAGGAATGTTGGCATACTTTTCCTTAATAATCGTTAAGGTCTCTAGCCCTGAAAGCCCTGGCATATTCTCATCTAAAAAAATGAGATCATAATTATTTTCTTCCAGTAAATCCAATGCTTCATCCCCACTTTTTGCAGGAGTAACATCATATCCTTTTCCTTCTAAATAAATAATGTGTGGCTTTAATAAATCAATCTCATCATCTGCCCAAAGTATTCTTATCATATTTTATTCGTTTATAGTTTACAAAAATTAAAAAAAATCCGTTATTTGCCTATATGCAAAACAGAAAAAAAGATAAAATAATTAACGACCCTATTTATGGCTTTGTAAAACTTGATAAAGGTATCATTACTGACTTAATTGACCATCCTTATTTTCAAAGATTACGGAAAATAGCTCAATTAGGGCTTTCTTATCTAGTTTACCCTGGGGCTCATCATACTCGTTTTCATCATGCAATTGGCTGCATGCACCTAATGGGTAAGGCTATTCGTCAAATTCAAAACAAAGGCCATGAAATAACTGAAGCAGAAGCGGAAGCATTAAAAATTGCTATTCTTTTACATGATATTGGTCATGGACCTTTTTCTCACGCATTGGAACATTCTATTGCCTCCAACATCTCACACGAGCATATTTCTTTTTTGTTTATGCAGAGATTAAACGAACAATTTGATGGAAAATTATCTTTAGCGATTAAAATATTTCAAGACAAACATCCTAAGCAGTTTCTACACCAACTTGTTTCCTCACAGCTCGACATGGATCGATTGGATTATCTAAAAAGAGATAGTTTCTTTTCGGGGGTAACTGAAGGAAACATAGGTACAGAGCGCATCATTCACATGTTAGATGTAGTAGATGATAAGTTAGTGGTTGAAGAAAAAGGGATTTATTCCATTGAAAAATTTTTAATTGCAAGAAGGTTAATGTACTGGCAAGTATATTTGCATAAAACAGTAGTTTCTGCCGAAAATATGCTCATAAAAGTACTTAAAAGAGCAAAGGAATTAATTAATAACGGTAAGGAAATTTATGCAAGTCCTAGCCTTTCCGTTTTTCTTAACAACAGTTATACTTTAGCCGATTTTGAAAACAATCCAAAACTGCTAAATGACTTTGCAGAATTAGATGATTTTGACATCTATTCCGCATTAAAATACTGGAAAAATAATTCTGACTTTGTATTATCTTCCTTATCAAAAATGATATTAAACCGTAAATTATTAAAAATTAAAGTGCAAAACACTATGTTTTCTACATTAGAAATTAAAACTGAAATAGATAAAGTAAAACAAAACTATAACATCAACAAACAAGAGGCAGAATACTTTATTTTCTCTAACAAAGTAAGTAATAGTACATACAATATTGAAAAAGCAAATATTAATATTCTGATGAAAAATGGAGATGTAATTGATATTACTTCCGCCTCTGACCAATTTAATATTGATGCATTAAGCAAAACAATAAATAAATATTTTTTGTGTTATCCTAAATTGAAATAATCACCCCATAGAATAATTAAAATTATTAGATTTGCCAGATGAAATTTACTGCTCAACAAATAGCCAAAATACTTAATGGAGACATTGTAGGTAAAACTGATATCGAAGTAAGTTCATTAGCAAAAATTGAAGAAGGAAAAAAAGGTGATTTATGCTTTTTATCCAATGAAAAGTACACGCCACATATTTACACCACTAAGGCTTCAGTTGTTATTGTTAATTCCTCTTTTAATCCTGAAAAAGAAATTTCTACAACACTCATAAAAGTTGAGGATGCCTACACTTCTTTCAGTCAGTTACTTGAACTTTACAATAAAATGCAATTTAATAAAGTTGGTATCTCAGAAAAATCAGATATCGATAAAAATAGTACTATTGGGAAAGATGTATTTATTGGCGCTTTCACTTCTATTGCACAAGGAGTTAAAATTGGGGAAAATGTAAAAATACACTCTAATTGTTTCATTGGTGAAAATGTTTCTATTGCTGATAACACAATTATTTTTCCAAATGTCTCTATTTATCACGATTGTAAAATAGGAAAAAATAACATCATTCATTCAGGGGTAGTTATTGGTTCTGATGGGTTTGGCTTTGCACCAGATGAAGATAATAATTATGCGAAAATTAGTCAAATAGGAAATGTTACTATTGGTGATGATGTTGAAATTGGTGCTAATACCACAATTGATAGAGCAACTATGGGTTCTACAAAAATTGGAAATGGTGTTAAATTGGACAATCTAATACAGATAGCACATAATGTTGAAATTGGAGAATGTACTGTAATTGCGGCTCAAGCAGGAGTTGCTGGTTCATCAAAAATAGGGAAAAACTGCATGATTGGTGGGCAAACTGCCGTTTCAGGGCATTTAACTATTGCTGATGAAGTTAAAATTGCTGGTCAAAGTGGAATCGCTTCAAGTATAAAAGAAGTTGGGAAAATTGTTCAGGGTCCTATGGCATTTGACATTAGAGATTTCCAACGCTCCTATATTATTTTCAAGAAATTACCTGAATTATACAGAACAGTAAATACCTTAAAGAAAGAAATCCAGAGCTAGAATGAATCAAAAAACCATCAAAAATAGCGCTACAATATCAGGGATAGGAATTCATACAGGGGTTCATACTAATTTAACTTTATTGCCCGCCAAGGAAAATACTGGAATACGATTTATTAGAACCGATTTAGAAGGGAAACCAACTATTCCTGCAAATGTGGACTATGTTTTTTCGACCAACAGAAGTACAAACCTAAGAGCAAATAATGCTGAGATACACACTGTAGAACACATACTTGCTTCCATAGTTGCTGAAGGAATTGATAATATTATTATTGAAGTTGATAATATGGAAATTCCTATTTTAGATGGTAGTTCTATCCAATTTTCTGACTTAATAATTACAGCAGAAGTTCAAGAATTATCAGCAAAAAGAAAATTCTTTGAAATAAAAAGAAAAATTTCTTTTACTGATCCTGTAAGTGGCACAACATTTACTGCAACACCAGCAGAAGCCTACCAAGTAGAAGTAGAAATTGATTATAATTCTAAAACTTTAGGTGCTCAAACAGCTACATTGGACAATTTATCAGCATTTAAAGAAAATATCGCCTCCTCTCGTACATTTTGTTTTTTGCACGAGCTGGAACAGCTTTTAGAACATAACCTTATTAAAGGAGGAGATGTAAACAATGCAATTGTTGTTGTTGAGGAAGAAATATCTGATAAAAAATTAAACACATTAGCTAAAGCGTTTAACAAAACAGATATAAAAGTAGAGGAAGGAGGAATACTTAATAATTTAAAATTAAGATACGAAAACGAACCTGCAAGGCATAAATTACTAGATGTAATTGGAGATTTATCTCTTTTAGGATTACCCATAAAAGGAAAAATTACTGCCTCAAAACCAGGACATAAAAATAATACCGAATTTGCAAAATATTTAAAAAATATAATGATAGAAGAAAATAAAAAAATAGCACCCGAAATTGACTTCAGTACTCCACCAATGTACGATAGAGAGAAAATTATGTCAATTTTACCTCACAGAGATCCTTTCTTATTTATTGATGAAATAAGAGAATTAGAATCAGACTTTATTATAGGAACAAAATTTGTTACTGCTGATGAAGACTATTTTAAAGGTCATTTTCCAGGAGAACCCGTAATGCCAGGCGTTTTACAACTAGAAACTATGGCACAAGCTGGGGGTGTCCTTATCCTAAGTACAGTTGAAAACCCTGAAAATTACTTAACTTTTTTCATGAAAATTGATAATGCAAAATTTAAGAAAAAGGTAATTCCTGGTGATACAATTATTTTCAGACTGAACCTAATCTCCCCTATCAGAAGAGGGCTTTGCCACATGCATGGAAAAGGCTTTGTTGATGGAAAAATTGTTGTTGAAGCTGATTTATTAGCACAAATAGCACCTAAAAAATAAACTATGATACAGCCACTTTCGTATGTGCACCCTAATGCTAAAATTGCCGACAATGTTGTTATTGATCCTTTTGTTACCATTGGGAAAAATGTTGAAATTGGAAGAGGAACTTGGATTGGGTCGAATGTAACAATTATGGAAGGGGCAAGAATTGGGAAAAATTGTAGAATTTTTCCTGGAGCAGTTATTGCAGGTGTCCCTCAAGATTTAAAATTTGATGGAGAAAATTCCCTAGCTATTATTGGTGACAATACTACTGTTAGAGAATGTGCAACAATTAACAGGGGAACATCAGCAACTGGAAAAACAGTGGTTGGAGATAATTGTTTAATTATGGCTTATGCACACATTGCTCACGATTGTAATATTGGAAACAACTGTATTATTGTTAATAGTGTAGCCCTTGGTGGGCATGTTACTATGGGCGATTATGCAATTATTGGTGGGCTTTCAGCAGTACATCAATTTGTAAGCATTGGTAAACACGCCATGGTATCAGGTGGCTCATTAGTAAGGAAAGATGTACCCCCTTTTGTAAAAGCAGCTCGTGAGCCACTTTCATTTGTAGGAATTAATTCTATAGGATTAAGAAGAAGAGGGTTTTCAAGCGATAAAATAAAGGAAATACAGGATATATTCAGGATATTATATCAAAACAACAATAACAATACAAAAGCATTATTAAAAATTGAAACTGAAATAAATGCTTCTCCAGAAAGAGATGAAATTATCTCCTTTGCACAAAATTCAGGAAGAGGAATTATGAAAGGTTATAACCAAAAATAAAAACTATGGCAACTACAGCAGAATTTAGGAACGGACTATGTATTAATCATAATGGAGAAGCTTGGAAGATTGAATCTTTTCAGCATGTAAAGCCAGGAAAAGGACCTGCATTTGTACGTACTAAAATAAGAAATTTAACTACCGGAAGGCTTTTAGATAACACCTTTACTTCAGGAGTTAAAATTGATATTATTCGAATTGAAAATAGAAAATACCAATACCTTTATGCTGATGGAAATGATTGCCACTTAATGAACAATGATGATTATGAGCAAATAATGTTAGCAAAGGATTTTATTGATAATGTTCAATTCCTAAAAGAAGGAGAAAATGTAGAAGTTCTGTTCCATGCTGATGAAGGAATGCCTTTATCAGCAACACTTCCAGCACATGTATCGTTGGTAATTGCACATACTGAACCGGGCATAAAAGGAAACACAGCAACCAATACTTTTAAACCTGCAACAACTGAGACAGGAGCCAGTATTAATGTTCCTCTCTTTATAAGTGAAGGAGATAAAATAAAAATTGATACTGAAAAAGGAGCGTATTTAGAAAGAGTAAAACAATAAAGCAAACCACTAAAAAAAACCAACAAAGTAAATGAAAAAGCACAACTTTTCTGCAGGACCATGCATTTTACCACAAGAAGTTTTACAACAAGCTTCAGCTGCTGTACTTAATTTTAATGACGATAACTTATCCCTAATTGAAATTTCACATAGAAGCAAGCCTTTTGTTGCGGTTATGGATAAGGCGATAGCATTAGTAAAAGAACTTTTAAATGTTCCTGAAGGCTATTCTGTTTTATTCTTACAAGGTGGTGCAAGCATGGAGTTTTTAATGGTACCCTTAAACCTTATGAAAGTTGATGGAAAAGCAGCTTACACCAATACAGGTGCTTGGGCTAAAAAAGCAATTGCAGAAGCAAAAAGTTTAGGTGAAGTAGCGGTTGTAGGAGATTCATCAGACACCAACTACAATTACATCCCTAAAGGATATGAAATTCCTAGTGATGTGGATTATTTTCATTGTACTTCCAACAACACCATTTACGGTACTCAAATGAAAAAATTCCCTCTATCTCCTAGCTTAATGGTTTGCGATATGAGTTCAGATATTTTCAGCAGAAAAATTGAGGTTAGTAAATTTGACATCATCTATGCAGGAGCGCAAAAAAATATGGGACCTGCAGGAACAACTTTAGTAATTGTAAAGAATGAAATATTAGGAAATAATGGAAGAGAAATTCCAACTATGTTGAACTACAATACGCATATTAGTAAGGAAAGTATGTTCAATACACCTCCTGTATTCCCAATTTATGTATCCATGCTTACTTTACAATGGCTAAAGGATTTAGGAGGAGTTGAAGCTATTGAAAAAATAAATCAAGAAAAAGCTGATTTATTATATGGAGAAATTGACAGAAACCCATTATTTGAAGGAACAGCTGCAAAGGAAGATAGATCAAATATGAATGTTTGTTTCTTGCTAACTGATAGCAGTAAAGAAGAAGCCTTTAATAACATGTGGAATGAAGCAGGAATAAGTGGTGTAAAAGGACACAGATCAGTTGGAGGATATAGAGCATCCATGTATAATGCAATGCCTATTGAAAGTGTACAAGTATTAGTAGATGTAATGAAAAAATTAGAACAAAATTAAGATGACAAAGATATTAGCAAATGACGGAATCTCACAAGCTGGGATTGATGCTTTAACCGGAAAAGGATTTGAGGTAATTACTGAAAAAGTAGCACAAGAAGATTTAATTAAATCAATTAACTCAGAAAACTATGAAGTACTTTTAGTAAGAAGTGCTACTACTGTGCGTAAGGATTTAATTGATGCTTGTCCTCACCTTAAAGTTGTAGGAAGAGGTGGTGTAGGAATGGATAATATTGATGTAGATTATGCTCATGAAAAAGGAATTAATGTAATCAATACGCCTGCTGCATCATCATCCTCAGTAGCTGAACTTGTTTTTGCACATTTATTTGGAATGGTGCGTTTCTTATTTGACAGTAATCGTCAAATGCCAATGTCAGGTGATGCTGATTTTAAAAGTTTAAAAAAGTCCTACGCTAACGGTAGAGAACTAGCTGGAAAAACTTTAGGTATTATTGGCTTTGGTCGTATTGGGCAAGAGGTTGCAAAAAGAGCAATTGGGCTTGGAATGAAAGTTATGGCGCATGATAAATTTATTGATGAGGCAAACATTACTTTAGACTTTTTTAATGGGGATAAAAAATCATTTACTATTGAAACTGAAAGTTTAAAAAAAGTGCTAAATAATTCAGATTTCATCACCCTACATGTTCCTAAAATTGGCGATAAAGCTGTTATTGGTGCAGAGGAAATAGGAATGATGAAAACAGGAGCTGGAATCGTGAATGCTGCTAGAGGTGGTGTTATAGATGAAACGGCTTTAATGTTTGCTTTGGACAAAGAAAAATTAGCCTATGCAGGTTTAGATGTTTTTGATAATGAACCTAATCCAAGTATACATATTTGTATGCATAATGCAATTTCGCTTACTCCTCATATTGGTGCTGCCACCTTGGAAGCTCAAGATAGAATTGGCACCGAATTAGCGGATCAAATTGCAACTCACTTTAGTAAATAAAAATGGCAATAGTTCGCCCTTTTAAAGCCATTCGTCCAACAAGAGACAAGGCAAATCTAGTAGCTTCACGCTCCTATTTATCCTATTCGGATGAAACTTTAAAAGAGAAATTAGAACATAACCCTTTTACATTTTTACATATTATTAATCCTGATTATAAGGATGAAATAAAACTGAAAGGAGTAGAAAAATTTAAAGCTGTAAAAGAAAAATTTAACAAATTTCAAGAATCTGGTTTCTTAATAACCGAACCTTCTGAATCTTTTTATGTTTATCAGCAAACCCATGAAAAGCATACTTTTGAGGGAATCATAGGGGCTACAGCAGTGGCTGATTATTTAACTGGAAATATAAAAAAGCACGAACACACCCTTACTGCAAGGGAGGAAATGTTTAAAAGCTACTTGGATACTACTGGCTTTAATGCAGAGCCTGTTTTATTGTGTCATAAAGAAAATACAACTATAACGGCTATTATTCAGCAGTACAAAGGAACTAGAGCTGAATATGAGTTTACCACAACTAATAAAGTAGTTCATAAACTATGGTTAGTCAATAATACAGATGACATCAATACCATTACAAATGCTTTTTCCACAATTGATAATTTATATATTGCAGATGGACATCACAGGTCAGCTTCTTCTGCCCTATTAGCCCAAAATAGCAACAAATCAAATAGTCAATATTTTATGAGTTTTTTGATTGATGAAAACCAATTGAATATCATCAATTTTAACCGATTAGTAAAACACACTAACGGGCTAACTTCTTATGAACTAATTACTGAAATTGAGAAATCATTTACCATATTAAAGAAAGGAAGTAGTCCCTACTCCCCTACTTTAACAGATGAGATTTCCATGTATTTAAGAGGTGCTTGGCACTCATTAATTGCCCTACCTACAAGCATAAAACAAGATTGTGTAAGCAAATTAGACCCTGCCATATTATCGGATAATATATTGGCACCTATACTTGGTATTACTGATGAAAAAACAGACAAAAATATAATATTTGAAGCAGGAACAATCTCACTAACTGAAATTGCAGAAAAAGTAGATACTGACGATTTTGAGGTGGCTTTCATCTTAAAACCTATACCTATAAATGCGTTAAAAGAAGTGGCAGATAACAACTTAAGTATGCCTCCAAAAAGCACTTATATTGAGCCCAAATTACGCTCTGGATTAATCATTTACCCACTTGACTAATGCCGATTGCTAGCAACCTAAAAGCAATACAGATTAGCTTACCAAAAGAGGTAACCTTAGTTGCTGTTTCCAAAACAAAACCCAATACTGATATCCTTGAAGCTTACCATGCAGGACAAAGAATATTTGGCGAAAATAAAGCACAAGAATTAGCACTAAAGGCTGAAGAATTACCCAAGGATATTTCTTGGCATATGATTGGCCATTTACAAACAAATAAAGTGAAGTTTATTGCTCCTTTCACAAGCCTTATTCATGGTGTAGATTCAATAAAATTACTGAAAGAAATAAATAAAAGAGCAGTACAAAATAACAGAACGATTGATTGCCTATTACAAGTTCATATTGCAAGTGAAAATACAAAGTTTGGTTTTGGAATTAATGATGTTGAAAGCACCTTACATTCAGCCAAACAATTTGAAAATATCAAAATTGTAGGATTAATGGGCATGGCAACTTTTACTGATGACATTGAGCAAGTAACACAGGAGTTCAAAAGACTTAAAGCCCTATTTGAAAGAGTAAAAAACGAACAGATTACTACTCTATCCATGGGGATGAGTG
Organism: Thalassomonas sp.; assembly: GCA_047617145.1. GTDB lineage: Bacteria > Bacteroidota > Bacteroidia > Flavobacteriales > BACL11 > UWMA-0277. Next base: position 15,150 of record JBLGCF010000011.1, read on the forward strand.
GCGACTACCAATTAGCAATTGAACAAGGCAGCACTATGATTCGCGTTGGAAGTGCTATATTTGGGCACAGAAATTAAATTATGAAGAAAGTAATATCAACACCTAATGCTCCTGCTGCTATAGGACCTTACAGCCAAGCTATCTTAAGTAATAATACGCTTTACTGTTCTGGGCAGATTGCCATAAACCCTGCTACAGGAAACTTAGTAATGGAAAATATTACGGAAGAAACAAATCAGGTAATGCAGAATATTCTTGCAGTACTTACAGCTGCTAAAATGGATTTTAGTCATGTCGTAAAATGCACCATATTCATGAGAGATATGAACGATTATACAGTTATTAATGAAGTATATGCTAAAAGTTTTGGAGAAAATCCTCCTGCTCGTGAAGCGGTACAAGTATCCGTTTTACCTAAAAATGTAAATGTAGAAATTTCAGTAATAGCTATAAAATAATGAAACTTGCTCAGCAAATAATAAAAGGAAATAGAACTGCTTTAGGCAAAGGAATTACCCTATTAGAAAGCACTTTACCTGAGCATGAAAAACAAGCCCAAGATTTAATTACAGCCTGTTTAGTGCATAGTGGGAAATCAATTAGAGTGGGTGTAACAGGCGTACCTGGTGTAGGAAAAAGCACCTTTATTGAGGCCTTTGGAAAACTCCTTACTAGCCAAGGAAAAAAAGTAGCCGTATTGGCAATTGACCCAACAAGCGAAAAAACACACGGAAGTATTTTAGGAGATAAAAGCCGTATGCATGAACTAGCAGCAGATGAAAATGCTTTTATCCGCCCTAGCCCAAGTAGTGGTACATTAGGTGGAGTAGCCAATAAAACCAGAGAAAGTATTATTTTATGTGAAGCAGCAGGCTTTGATATTATCCTAATTGAAACAGTTGGTGTTGGGCAAAGCGAAACTACAGCAAGTAATTTGGTGGACTTCTTTTTACTGCTTATGCTAGCAGGTGCTGGGGATGAATTACAAGGAATTAAAAGAGGAATTATGGAATTGGCAGATGCTTTAATAATTACCAAAGCAGATGGGGGTAATCAGGTAAAAGCAAAAAATGCAGCCATGGAATACAAAAGAGCCCTACACCTATTCCCTGCTATGGAAAATGGTTGGATTCCTCAAACAGGCACTTGTTCAGCTTTGGATAAAATAGGATTGGATACTATTTGGGAACTGATAGCAAAACATAACAGCCAAATGCAAGCCAATGCTTACTTTTCAGAAAATAGAAAGCAAAAAAATAAATTTTGGCTACATCATATTGTTAAAGAAGAACTAGGGAATAAAAAGTACCAGAAACTAAAGTCAAACCAAACTTTAACTGACTTAGAACAAGCACTTGAAAAAGGCAGTTCTATTTATGA